>DASTBI010000192.1 GCA_035712145.1 Candidatus Eisenbacteria bacterium
GCCGTTCTCGATCACGCAGTAGCTCATCTGCGACGCCAGGCTCGAGCCCCAGAAGATTATCCCGTTCCATCCGCCCGGCACCCCGCTGGTGGACGTGAACACGATCGGCGATTCCGCCGTCCCCACCGCCATCAGCGACCCCGTGCTCGATCCGTTCGGATGGCCCACCGTCAAGCCGGCACCCGCCTCGAATTCGAGCGTCACTCCGGGTTCGATGGTCAGCTGCGCCCCGTTGTAGACCGTCACCGGGCAGGTGACGGTGTAGGGGCTGCCGCTCAGGGTCAGAGTCGTGTTGGAGGTGATTGCGCCACACAGATCTGTTGCGTTCGCGGTCGAAACGAGGAGAGGCAAAGCGAGGAACGCGAGCAACACCTGAGGGGGACGACGCAGAGCGGCGAGGACGAGTCGCGGCATGGGCCAGGCTCCTTCGGAACCCCACCCGGAGAGACGGCGGTGGGGGCGGCTAGTGTCCAGTCCGAGGGTGTGGCCGGCCGAAGCTCGTTCGTCGGGGGTCCTGGATCCAGGCGGCTCTACCCTTGTTCATGAAAAGGCGCAAGACCGATCGGATTCGCGCAACGAATTCGTCCGCCCGAGCCTCAGCGCATCTCGCGGGCCAGCCACCGACGGGCAAAGGCCCAGTCGCCGTCCACGGTGCGGCGAGAGACGCCGAGAACCGCCGCGACCTCGTCGAGCGTCATCCCGGCGAAGATCCGCATCTCGACCACGCTTGCCGCGCGCTCGTCCAGCTCCTTCAGGGCATCGAGCGCCTGATGGATGGCCAGCACGTCGAGGGTGGTGTCGGGCCTGGCCGCCGAATCGGTGTCGAGCGTGATGCGGGTCGCCCCGCCGCCCCGTTTGAGCGCATTCCGCCTGCGCGCGTGGTCCACGAGGATCTGACGCATGGCCCGGGCCGCGGTTTGCCCGAACAGAGCGCGATCGGAGCCGCTCACCCGGGACTGGTCGATCAGCCGCAGATAGGCCTCGTGGACCAGCGCCGTCGGCCGCAGGGTGTGGTCGGGACGCTCCCGGCGCATGAGGCGGACGGCGCGCGCATGCAGCTCGTCGTAGAGGAGCACGAAAAGCTCCTGACGCGCGCGCTCACCGGGGTCTCCCGCGGCGGCCAGCAGTACCTGCGTGGGGTCCCGATCCAACGATCGATCCGGCTTCCTGAGAACTGCGGCGGGCTCGGGGGGCCTGTCGCGCTGGACGATATCAGATGACGGCCTGCACTTCTTGTTGCGCGTTCTGCCTCCGGAATACGCCTAGGATCAAGAGAACGGACCGCCCCAGAGGCGGCTTTTCCCCCTACCGGAGGTCGCTATGCGTCCCACAATGGTCCTTCGCGCGCTCTCGGGAATCGCGCTGTTGTCGGTGATTGGCGAATTCGCCATCGCGGGCGAGCCTGGATACACGGTGACACCGCTAGGGACCCTGGGAGGGAATGTCAGCGGTGCGCATGCCATCAACAGCCATGGACAGGTCGTGGGACGAGCGAGAGATGCGAACGGAGCCTTTCGCGCCTTCCTGTGGGAGCGTGGGCAGATGGTGGACCTGGGGACACGAGAAGGAGAGGAGTCCTCTGCCGAGGCCATCAATGACGACGGACAGGTAGCCGGGTACGTCGGCCGCGGGTTCAGGACCAGTGCAATTCTCTGGCGGCATGGCGTGGTGACCGACCTGGGCGTTTTGCCCGGCGACCAATTCAGCGCGGCCCAATTCATGAACCAGCGCGGACAGGTTGTAGGTATCAGCTATCCATCAATTCCTCGGGAGTCCGTGCAGGAGGGGTTCATCTGGGAGAACGGGGTCATGACCGCTCTGGGCACACTGGGCGGCCCGGCGAGTACTCCAATGGATCTCAATGACCGCGGGCAAGTGGTGGGCTCGTCGCTCAACGCCAACGGCGAGTCGCACGCGTTTCTCTGGGAAAACGGGGTCATGAAGGACCTCGGAGGGGCTTTCGGGCCGAGCCTGAGCGATGCCCGGGCCATCAACAATCAAGGGTTGGCTGGGGGAAGCCTTGTCATCGGTGGTGAGAACCACGCCTGCATCTGGCAGGACGGCGTGGTGACAGATCTAGGCCTCGGGGGAGTGAACGACATCAACCAGGCCGGACAGGTCGTGGGCACCCTTTCCACGCCGGCTGGATCGCGCGCGTTCATCTGGCACCACGGCAAGCTCACGGTACTGGGCACCCTCGGAGGGCCCGCGAGCATTGGGATCACCATCAATGATCGCGGCCAGGTGCTCGGACGGACCAGTAATGCCAGCGGCCAGCCGCGGGTCTTCTTCTGGGATCGGGGAGCGATGGTCGACCTTGGCCCGGTACAGACCTTTGGGATCAACAATCGCGGTGAAGCCTATGCGAACTTCATCGCGGATGGCACGGTGCACGCTCACTTGCTGACCTTTGCGAACGAGCCAGCGCCAGCCAGCTCCAACTGCGCGCTGCTTCGCACACAAAGTGCTCCGGCCGACGCGGCGCGTCTCCAGACGGTCCCCAATCCTTTTCGCACCGATGTGATCCTGCAGCTCTCGCTTCCTCAGACCGCGGAAGTCGAGGCGAGTGTCTATGACATCTCGGGCCGTCTCCTGCGACGGCTTCAGCGCGGACCGCTTGGCGCCGGCCAACAGCGGCTCTTCTGGGATGGACGGGACGACAGGGGCCAGGACGCGGGTACGGGCGTCTTCCTCGTACAAGCGCGGTCGGTATCGTGGAACTTGAGCAGGAAGGTGTTCCGGACGAAGTGATCACCGAGCGACGGCGCGCGGTGCTTCCCCAGGCGCGCGCACTCTGTACCTGGGAACGGAGGGCTTATACTGCCGCCCACCCCTTCCATGGAGATCTCATGTCCGATACCCCGGTGACGTTCTATCGCTGGCGCGACATGCCGCTCGAGCAGGTGTCGGAGCGCCTCAGCCGCCGTCTCGTGACCGGCAGCCGGATGATGCTCGCTCAGGTGAGGCTGACGAAGGGCTGCGTCGTTCCCCGTCACACCCACGAGCACGAGCAGATCGCTCACGTGCTCGAGGGTGCGCTGCGCTTCTGGATCGGCGAGGACGAATCGCAGACGCTGGTCGTATCGGCCGGCGAGGTCCTGCACATTCCCTCCCACGTGCCGCACAAGGCCGAGGCGCTCGAGGACACGGTCGTGGCCGACTCCTTCAGCCCGCCGCGCGAAGACTGGCTCCAGCGCACCGACGACTACCTGCGCCGCTAGCATGGATCTCGGCCTGAAGGGTCGCGTCGCCCTGGTGGCCGCGGCGAGCCGTGGCCTGGGCCGCGCGATTGCCGCGGCTCTGGCCGCGGAGGGCGCGCAGGTCGGGATCTGCGCCCGCGGCGCCGAGCCGCTCGAGCGGGCACGCGAGGAGATCGCCTCGAGCACGGGCGCCGAGATCCATGCGGTGACGGCCGACGTCTCGACGCGCGAAGGCATCGCGGCCGTCACCCGCGAGGTCACCCGCCGTTTCGGACGGATCGACATCCTGGTCGGCAATGCCGGGGGGCCGCCGGCCGGCCTGTTCGGCGCCCACGACTGGGAGGCGTGGCAGCGCGCGGTCGACCTCACGCTGCGGAGCGCCGTGGAGCTGACGCGCGCGGTGCTGCCCGGCATGCGCGAGCGCCGGTGGGGACGGGTGATCCACGTCACCTCGCTCACGGTGAAGCAGCCGATCGACGGCCTCATGCTCTCGACGTCGATCCGCGCCGCGGTCACCGGGTTCGCCCGCACGCTCGCCACCGAGGTCGCGGCCGAAGGCGTGACCGTGAACACCATCCTGCCCGGCTTCATGAACACCGAGCGCATCGTGGAGCTGAACCAGGCCACGGCCGCGCGCGAAGGCGTGGCAGTGGAGACCGTGGAGCGCCGCACGCTCGAGCAGATTCCGGCGCGCCGCATCGGCGAGCCGCGAGAGCTGGCGGCGCTGGCCGCGTTCCTGGCGTCCGACCGCGCGGCCTACATCACCGGGCAGTCGATCGCGGTGGACGGAGGCTGGATCAGGGCTTTGCTGTAGCCGGAGCGGCATGTACCGCGATGCGCGCATCCAGCACGATGCATCCCTGTCCCCGCTCGCGCACGCTCACCGGATTGAGATCCATCTCCACGATTTCGGGATGGTCGCCGACCATCTGAGAGACACGCATCAGCATCTCCTCGAGCGCTCCCACATCGCTCGGGGGCGCGCCACGATAGCCGTCGAACAGCCGAGCCCCCTTGATCCGGCGCACCATCTCGGCGGCGTCACGGTCGGAGAGTGGATGCACACGGAACACGACGTCCTTCAGCAGCTCCACCTGGGTGCCGCCGAGGCCGAACATCAGGAGCGGGCCGAACGATGCATCGCGGGTCATTCCGATGACGGCCTCGACCCCGCCGCGCAACATCGGCTGCACGGTGACCCCCTGCATCTCGGCGCGGCGGCCTTGCTTCTCCAGCTGGCGCGCCATGCGTTCGAAGGCATGGACCGCCTCCTCCGCGCGGCGAACGTCGAGCACCACGCCGCCGACGTCGGACTTGTGGGTGATCGTCTCTGAAGCCAGCTTGAGCGCGACCGGGTAGCCGACCTGCTCGGCGGCGCGCGCCGCCGCATCCGGAGTCGCGGCCAGAACCGTCGCCGGCGACGGGATGCGATAGGCCTCGAGCAGCGCCCGCACGGCTTCGGGCGCGAGCCAGCGCGCGTCGTTTCCGCCGGCATGGGACGCTCCTGCCAGGGCGGCGCGCGCCACGGCCACATCCACGTCGTCGAAGCGGCGAACCCGCCCCTCCGGAGTTTCACGCCAGCGCCCGTAACGAACCGCTCTCGCCAGCGCGATGGCCGCCGACTCCGGGAACCCATACGAGGGGATGTGCGCCTCCTGGAGCGACCGCAGGCCTTCCGGCACTCCGTGCGAGCCCAGGAAGCACGACAGCACCGGTTTGGGCGGGCGGCCCGACGCCGATGCGTCGGCGATGGCCGCCTCGTTGCCACGCACGATCGCCTGGGCGACCTCGAGCGGCCGGGTGACGATGGGCGGCACGTAGAGCACCACCACGGCGTCGACGTTGGGATCGTTGGCCACCAGGCGAACGGCCTTCTCGAACGACTCCGGCGTCGCGGACGCGATCATGTCCACCGGATTCCTGGTGCTGGCTTCGGCGGGCAGGAAGTCGCGCAGCGCGGACACGGTGGACTCTTCCAGCGTCACCACCTCCAGACCGCTGGTTTCGCAGGCATCCGAGGCCATGATGCCCGGCCCCCCGGCGTTGGTGACGATGCCGACGCGCGGGCCGCGAGGCACCGGCTGGTTGGCGAGCAGCATCGCGACGTCGAACAGCTCCTCGATGGTGTCGGTGCGGATCACGCCCGCCTGCTCGCACAGAGCACTCACGGCGGTGTCGGCGCCGGCCAGCGATCCGGTGTGTGAGGATGCGGCCCGCATCCCCGCTCGGGTGCGGCCGCTCTTGACCGCCACGATGGGCTTCTGCCGCGCCACGCGGCGGGCGATCTGGAGGAACTTCCGCGGATTTCCGAAGGACTCGAGGTAGAGCAGGATGGTTCGCGTGCCGGCATCGCTCTCCCAGTACTCGATGAGATCGTTGCCCGACACATCGGCCTTGTTGCCGACGCTGATGAAGTGGGAGATGCCGATGCCGAGCTTGGCGGCGAGCTCGAGGATGGCCAGTCCGAGCGCGCCGCTCTGCGAAGAGAAAGCGACCGACCCCGGCGGCGGAAATGTGGGCGCGAAGGTCGCGTCCAGGCGCACGCCCGCCTCGGTGTTGAGCACGCCGAGACAGTTGGGACCCACGACCCGCATGCCGTAACGCCGCGCCAGCTCGAGCAGGCGCCGCTCGCGCTCCCGGCCTTCGGCGCCGGTTTCCTTGAATCCGGCGCTGATCACCACGACTGCGCGCACGCCTTTCCGTCCGCACGCTTCGACGATGTCGTTCACACGGAGCGCGGGCACCACGACGACCGCGAGATCGACGTCGCCTTCGATCTCCTCGATGGCCGAATAGGCGTGGACGGACTGCACGACATCGGCCTTGGGGTTCACGGGATAGACCGGACCCTGAAAGCCGTGCTCGAGCAGGTTGTGGAAGATCTCGGCGCCTACGGTTCCACGCTCTCGCGAGGCGCCGATGACCGCGATCGAGCGCGGGCGGAACACGGCGTCGAGCCCTGCCGGGCGAACTGCCGTCGCTGGCTCCTGCACCGCACGCCCGCTGTTCATGCTGGGAAACCTACCAGATGGCGCACCCCGCCACGGCGGCTACCATCGGACCATGCCGGACGAGAAGATCGAGCCCGCCTTTTTCGCGACTCCCGCTCGGTTCACGCCCCGGCGCCCGGGAAGCATCTGGAGCGTGGTCAATGTGCGCCGCGTCGCCGCGCTGAAGAAAACGGAGTTGTAATTCATTGCTCTCCCCAGGGAGAGCAAAGCGTTACAAACGCTGCTCGAGTCCTGAACCTCACGCGGCCGGCAGTCTCAGGCGGGCACGCACGCCGCCATCGGGTGATGCGGAGAGCTCGATCGTTCCTCCGTAGAGCTCGGCCAGATCCCGCACGATCGCCAGTCCGAAGCCCGAGCCCGCCGCCGCCTGATCGGCGCGCACGCCGCGCTTGAGCACGGCCTCTCGGAGCGCCGGCTCGATGCCGGGACCGTCGTCGTCGACACGGACGACGACCATGCCCTCGCTCTCCGTCGACTCGAGGGAGACCCGCGACTTCGCCCATTTGCATGCGTTGTCGAGGAGATTGCCGAGCATCTCGTCCAGATCCTCGCGCTGCACCTGGACCCGATGCGGCTCGGGCACCGCGAGCACGATCTCGATGTCGCGCTCCACGTAGAGCCGCTTCATGGTTCGCGCCAGCCCCTCGGCCGACTCGGCGACCACGCATCGCGCCTGGGGCGTGGCGCGAGAGGCGGCGGCGCGCGCGTGGGCCAGGTGGTACTCGATCTGGCGCCGCATGCGCTCCACCTGCTCGTGGAGCGTGGCCGCGACCGCGGTCTGCCCCGCGCGCTCGGCGCGCTCGGCTTCCTGGGCCAGGACCGCGAGCGGCGTCTTGAGGCCGTGAGCGAGGTCCCCTGCCTTGGCGAGCGCGCGGCCAACCCGCTCCTCGCGATCCTGGAGCAAAGCGTTCAGATCTTCGACCAGTGGCTCCACTTCGGACGGATAGCGGCCCGTCACGCGCGGCTGGCTGCCGTCTCGGACCTCTCCGAGCCGCGCCCTCAGCTGGCGGAGCGGCGAGAGCCCGCTGTTCACCTGCCACAGCGCCGCGCCGAGGACTCCGAGCGCCATCAGACCCATGAGGCTGTAGTGCAGCACGCCCATCGACAGCTGGGTGTGGATCAGCACCAGAGACACATGGTTCACGACGAGCGCGGTGCCGATGGTCCACAGGATCGCGCCGACGATCAGCCGCCCGCGGAGCGAGCGGCGCTTCATCCGGCGCCTCCGATCCGGTAGCCGAGGCCTCTCACCGTTTCGATGAACGATGCGCCGAGCTTGCGGCGCAGGCGCGCGATGAACACCTCCACGGTGTTGGAGTCGCGGTCGAAGCTCTGGGCATAGATGTGCTCGGTGAGCTCGGCCTGCGAGACGACGCGGCCGCGATGGTGCATGAGGTAGGACAGGACGCGGAACTCGTGGCTGGTGAGCTTCACCGGCGCGCCGTCGCGAGTCACCTTGGCGCTCCGCGGGTCGAGCGTGACGGCCCCGCATCGGAGCTCCGGCGTGACTTGCCCGCTGGCCCGCCGAATCAACGCCCGCAACCGCGCCAGCACTTCCTCCATGCGGAACGGCTTCGCCACGTAGTCGTCGGCGCCGCCGTCGATGCCCTGCACTTTCTCGTGCCAGCTGCCCCGCGCCGTGAGCACGAGCACCGGAGCGCTCACGCCGCCTTCGCGCCACTGGCGGAGCAGCGTGAGACCGTCGCTCTCGGGGAGCCCGAGATCCAGCAGGATCGCGTCGTAGCGCTCGGTCTGCGCCAGGAAGTCGGCGCGCTCGCCATCGGCCGCGCAGTCGACGGCATAGCCCGCCTCGCCCAGCGAAGTCGCGAGCTGACGGGCCAGCGCGCGCTCGTCCTCGACCACCAGAACCTTCACGTGGCACTCCTTCCAGTGTCGAGTCCTAACGGGTCGTGGCTGAACCGCCGATGAACGAGCCGTTCATGGAGGGTTCAGGCCTCTCCTCGTAGCTTGCCGGCCATGATCACTCTACGCGACGTCACCAAGACCTACGAGACACCCGCAGGACCGTTCGTAGCGCTCCACGCGATCGACCTCGACGTCCGCCCCGGAGAGTTCGTGGCGGTGGTCGGGCGATCGGGGAGCGGCAAGTCCACGTTGCTCAACATGGTCGCGGGCATCGATCGGCCCACGGCCGGAACCGTCGCCGTCGGCGGCGCATCTCTCGAACGGCTGTCGCACGACCGGCTGGCGCAATGGCGGGGCCGCACCGTGGGGGTGGTCTTCCAGTTCTTTCAGCTGCTTCCCACGCTCACCGCGCTCGAGAACGTGCTCCTGCCGATGGACTTCTGCGGCGTGATCCCGGCGAGCCAGCGCCGGGCGCGAGCGCTCGAGCTGCTGGAGCGGGTCGAGGTGCCCGAGCAGGCGGACAAGCTGCCTGCCGCCCTCTCGGGAGGCCAGCAGCAACGTGTCGCCATCGCTCGGGCGCTGGCCAACGATCCGCCGCTCATCGTGGCCGACGAGCCCACCGGCAATCTGGATTCGGCCACGAGCGAGGCGATCTTCCGGTTGTTCGGCGAGCTGGCGAGCCAGGGCAAGACGGTGGTGCTCGTCACCCACGAGCGCGAAGCCGTGTCGGGTGCCAACCGCACCGTGACCCTGGTGGACGGCCGGGTGGCCTCGTGATCGCACCGCGCTGGCGCAAGGTCCTGCGCGACGTGCTCGAGCGTCCCGGACGCTCGGCGCTCGCGGTGCTGGCCCTGTCGGCCGGTGTCTTCGAGATCGGCGCGCTCCTCTACAAGTACGCCGTCCTCCAGCCGGTCCTCACCACGATGTACGAGAAGACGCGGCCGGCCTCGGCCACGCTGTCGGTGGATGGCATGAGCGACGCGCTGGTCGACTCCGTCCGCCGCGTGCGAGGCGTCGCCGACGCCGAGGTCCGGCCGGTCATGATGGCGCGCGCGCGCACGGGGCCGGACGAGTGGACGCCGGTGATCGTCAACGTGATCCGCGACTTCGACGGCCAGCGGATCGACACCTTCGAGCCCGAGTCGGGCGCCTGGCCGCCCGCCGAGGGGCAGGTCCTGATCGAGCGCAGCGCCATGGAATTCGCAAAGCTCACGGTTGGCGACTCGCTGCGCGTGCGCACTCCGGGGGGTGAGGAGCGCTCGCTGCTGGTCGCCGGCACCGTCCACGCTCCGGGGCTGCCGCCGGCGTGGATGGATCACTTCATCCCCGCGTTCGTGAGCTGGAGCTCGGTGCTGCGCGACCACGATGCGGTCGCGAGCCTCGAGGAGCCCTCGCAGGTGCGCATCGTGGTGGCCGATCACCCGCTCGAGGAAGGCTACATCCGCGAGGTCGCCGATTCGGTCAAGGCGGTTCTCGAGCGTCAAGGGCGCACGGTCACCCGGGTCACCGTGCCCACGCCCGGGCGTCATCCACACGCCGACCAGATGGATGCCTTCCTCTATTTGCTCGGCGCTTTCGGAATTCTCAGCTTCCTGCTCAGCGCCGTGCTCGTGGCCAGCATGATCCACGCGCTGCTCGCCGAGCAGGTGCGCCAGGTGGGGATCATGAAAGCGCTGGGTGCCACGACCTGGCAGATCGCCCGTCTCTACCTCGGACAGGTCGCGCTGCTCTCCCTTCTGGCCCTGGCGGTCGGCATCCCGCTGGGGCTCGCGGTCGGCCAGGCCTACGCGAAATTCTCGGCGAGCATACTCAACGCCGACGTCACGAGCGCGCCATTCCCGGTGTGGGTGGTGCTCGCCGAGGTGGCGGCCGGCATCGCGGTGCCGCTCCTCGTCGCGCTGGGTCCCGTGCTGCGCGCATCGCGCATCACCATCCACCAGGCGCTGAGCGGCGACACGGCGCCGCGCCCGTTCGGAACACGGAGCATCGAGCGCTGGCTGGCGGGGCAGGCCTGGCTTCCTCGCCCCTTCCTGCTCTCGCTGCGCACCACGTTCGCGCGGCGGGCGCGGCTCGCGCTCACGGTGACCCTGCTGGCGCTGGGGGGCGCGTGCTTCATGTCGGCGATGAACGTTTCCGCGGCCTGGGACCGCGCCGTGCGCGAGGACTTCAGCCGCCGCCGCTACGACCTGACCGTGTTCCTGCGCGAGCGGCAAGAGGTCGCGCGGATCGAGGCGCTGGTGCGCAAGGATCCCGACGTCGCGCACGTCGAGTTCTGGCCCGGGGGCATGCCGTACTTGATCGGCGAGGGCGGAGTGCCGGGGCAGCAGGTGGCGCTGGTGGGGCCCAACGCGCGCACCAAGCTGCTCGAGCTGCCGGTCTCGCAGGGGCGCTGGCTGTCCCCTGCGGACTCCATGGGCGCGGTGATCAATCAGGGCGTCGTGCTCCGCAACGCTTCGCTCGCCGTCGGCCGCGACGTGAGCTTGCGAATGCAAGGGCGCACGGTCTCGATCCCCATCGTGGGCGTGGTGAAAGAGCTCACTCCGATGCCCATCATCTACGCGGCACAGCCCGCGGTCTACGCGGCGCTGGGCGAGGACGGATCGAAGACGCGAGCCGCGCGGATCGTGACCCGGGAGCACGACGACGCGACGCAGCGAGCGGTGGCTCGCCGGCTGGAGCGCGCCTTCGCGGAGGAAGGGATCGAGGTGAGCGGCCTGCAGCGCACCACCGACGCGCGGCAGGCGATCCTCGATCACCTGGTCATCATCTACGCGGTGCTCGGGTTCGCCTCGATGATCGTGGTGTTCGTCGGGGCGCTCGGGCTCACCTCGTCCTTGCTGCTCGGCGTGGTGCAGCGCACGCGCGAGATCGGCGTGCTCGGAGCGATCGGCGCGACGCCGGCCACGATCTCGCGTCACGTCTGGCTCGAAGGCGTCCTCATCGGCCTCCTGAGCTGGGTCATGGCCCTCCTTCTGGCGGCGCCCATCAGCGCCGGCCTCGAAGCCGCGGTGGGCAGCATCTTCTTCCGCAGCCCGCTCCCGTTCTCGATGTCTGCGCTCGCCGCGGCGATCTGGCTTCTGCTCGTCGTCGTGCTCGGGTCGCTGAGCAGCTTCTACCCCGCATGGCGGGCCTCCCGGCTTCCGATCCGGCAGGCACTGACCCATGTGTGATCCATACGCTGGAGGAGGAATCCCATGCGCCGTCCGCCATTCCTGATTCCGTCATTGCTCGCGCTCCTTCTCGCTCTGCCCGCGGTTGCGGCCGACCAGAAGACCGCGGACGGCTGGCCGAGCACGCGCGAAGGCGCCCTGGCCCGCCGATGGGTCGAGGCGTTCTCGAAGGGCGAGAAGGCGATGCGCGCCACGCTTCCCGAGATCCTGGCCAAGGAGGCCCTGGCCAAGACCGGCATGGACGAGCGCATGGAGCGCTACCGCGCCCTTCACGACAAGCTCGGCTCGCTCATGCTGGTGAAGATCGAGAAGAGCGCGCCGGGAGAGCTGGTGGCGTTGCTCGCCACCTCCGAGATGGAGCAGCTCTCCTTCACCTTCAAAGCCCAGACCCAAGCGCCGTTCAAGCTGCTCGCGGTCACGATCGCGATGAACCAGCGTCAGGGTCATGGGCAGGGCGGCGGATTCCATCACTGAGGGGGGCGCCATGAATCGGAAGGCCGTGATCGCGCTGGCCGTGATCCTGGTGCTCGCGCTGGCGGTGTGGGCTGGCGGGCGGTGGCTGTGGAAGGGTCTGCTGGCGCTCCACGGCGTGCACTGAGACCAGCGGCTAGCGCCGGTCGAGCAGCTCGCGCCAGTTCAGCACGACATCGAGATAGGTCGTCGCCGAAAGGTCTTTGAAAGTTCCGATCAGGAAACGCTGGCCGCCACGCTCGACGTCGAAGAGGGTCTCGTCCTTGGTGAGCCTGAAGAGCCGCGTGGTCGCTCCCTGTCGAAAGCCGCTTGCCGTGGAGACCTGAATCGAGAGGAGCTCACCTGTGCGGGTTCCCACGCCGAGAACGTCACCGCGGTCGTTCCACGCCACTCCTGCGGGCTCGTCGACCGTCACCTGGTAGGGGATCCCGGGATCGGGAAAAGACTGGACGAACAGCGAGGGCCGGCCGTCTTCGGTGACGACGTAGGCGATCCACTTGCCATCGGGCGACAGCGAAGCTTGCTGCTCTTCGCCTCGCGTGCGTTGATAGATCTGCGCTGAGCCACCCCCGGTCATCGGGACCTTCCACAGATCCGCCGTCGACGTCGAGTCCACGCGCAGAACGACCAGCCAGCGGCCATCCCGGCTCCACGCTTGCGGGAAGTTGAATAGCTCATGTCCGCTGAAGAGCGCCGAGTCCTGGCCGGTGTCGATCGCCTTCACCCGTGCCTGCCAGCCACGGAATCCGAAGAGACGCGTGAAGGCGATGAAGCGGCCATCCGGGGACCACACGATGTTGGCGACCGGTTGGTTCTCGAAGGAGAGCCGGCGAGAGATCCCGGAATCGAGATCGTGCAGCATGAGGTCACGAGCGGTGACGCCGGGGTAGGCGAGCTGGCGCCCATCCGGGCTCAACGACCCGGTCACGGCGTCGAGGTCGTCGGCCACGACGCCGAGCGACCGACCACTCCGATCCTTCCAAGTGACGCGCGAGCGAGGAGGGTCCCACTGCTGGGCGACCAGGGTGCCGCGCGCGTCCGTGGTGATGTTGGAATAGCCGAAGTTGGTGGCGCTCGCCCGATCGAGCAACAACCGCGGTTCGCCGCGAAGTCGGCGTGCGCCAGGGTCGAACCGCTGCGCGAGCACGCGTCGATTTTCTCCCCGGCCCACACCACCCTCGCGGAACACCACATGATCGGGCGGGGCGAACCGCGCCATCGCTCCGCCCCGCCGGATCTCGACCGGCTTTCCGCCATCGATCGAGCCGGCAAAGGTCGTGGCCAGATCGTCGATGCCGATCGCCACGAAGAGGAAGTGACGCCCATCGGGAAGGAACTGGGGGTAGCGATGCCCGCGCTCCTTCCGCGCGGGATCGGGCTTGGTGAGGGGTTCCGGAGTGCCGCCGCTGGCGGAGATCTTGAACAGCCCGCCCTGGTTGTTGGGCGCGAAGACGATGGTCTCGTCACGCGACCAGCTCCCTCCTCGGGGGTCGGGGGCGTCACACAGCACGCTTGGCGGGCTCCCGTCGAGCGCCATCTTCTTGAGCTTGGCCGCGGCGAAGAAGCCAAGTCTCCGGCCGTCGGGAGACCAGAACGGCAACGAGGCGCCTTCGGTGCCGGCAAGCGCACGAGCCTGGGGATTGTCCAGAGAGCGCAGAAAGAGCCGTCGCGTCCCCACGCTGTCTCCAGCGACGTAGACGATTGCGCGCCCATCCGGGGATAGCTCGGCCTCGGCCGGATACATGAGCGTCATTCCCGGAGGCGACATGATGGTGAAGCGCATGGCCGCCGGGTTCGGGGTCCGCGCCGCCCAAGGTCCGAAGGCGACGATCAAGGCCCCGGCAGCGATCGCTCCACCCGCGGCGAGCCCGACCCAGGCCGGGAGACGCACCGGCCGCGGCGCCGGCACCGGCGCGGCTGCGCTCTGCGACGTGCCGCTGCGGATCCACTCCAGCTCACGCCGGATATCGCCCGCGGATTGCCAGCGCTCTTCGGGATCCTTCGCCAGGCACTGGTTGACCAGACGCTCGAGCGCCGGCGGGGACAGCGGCGAGAGCTGGCTGATGGGCCGCGGCTGGTCGCGCATGATGGCGCTGATCAGACTCGCCTGGGTGCTTCCTTCGAAGGCGCGCTTCCCAGTCGCCATCTCGTACAGCACGCAGCCGAGCGCCCAGAGATCGCTGCAGACGTTGGCTTCCTTTCCCTCCAACTGTTCAGGCGCCATGTACTGGAAGGTCCCGACGATCGTTCCTTCGGCCGTGAGCGGCTGCGCCATGGTGGGCGACTGCGTGAGTCCCGCCATCGAAGCAACGCTGCTGCTCGGAGCATCGAGACCGGTGGCGCGAGCGAGCCCAAAATCCATCAGCTTCACCCCCAAGCGCGTGAGCATCACGTTGCCGGGTTTGAGATCACGATGGATGACGCCCGCGCGATGCGCGCGGTCCAGCGCGTCGGAAATCTGCGCCCCGAGGCGCAGTACTTCGGGGGGTGGCAGCGGCCCCATGGTCAGGCGATGGGCCAGGGTCTCGCCTTCGACCAGCTCCATCACCAGAAAGTCGGTGTCGCCTTCGCGGCCGACGTCGTGGAGCGTGCAGATGTGCGGGTGGTTGAGACTCGACACCGTTCGCGCTTCGCGCTCGAATCGCGAGCGAATCTCGGGTGAGTTCGACAGGTGTCTCGCCAACACCTTGATGGCGACTTCTCGCAAGAGCCGCGTGTCCCGCGCGCGGTACACCTCGCCCATTCCTCCCGCTCCAAGAGGCGCGAGGATCTCGTAGGGACCGAGACGGGTGGTCGTGGGCAGCGTCACGGCGGGAATCTAGCGCACCGACGCGCGCGGTGCCGGGTTGGGCTGCCCGCCGTCTCCACCGCGCTCGTGCCTCCGGATGCCACGCTGGTCGCCGCCGGGAGCGAAACCGTTGCGATCGGCGGAGCCGCTCGGCAACCTCTCCGCGCCGTTTCCGCCCCCTCCCCACCCAGCCCTGGAGAGTTCCATGCCGATTCCCTCACGGAGGAGCCTCGTCGTCTTGGCGGCCCTCACCCTCGCCCTCGCCCAAGTTGTCATGGCGGCAGCGCCGGACCAGAAGACCACGACACTACCGGCGAAGAAGTTCGTCCCGACAGGAAAGCCGATCGATCCAGCGAACATGGACCCTTCGGTGAAGCCGGGGGTCGACTTCTATCGCTACGCGAACGGCAAGTGGCTCGAGAAGAACCCTGTCCCGGCTTCGGAAAGCCGCTGGGGCGCGTTCAGCGAGCTGGCCGAGCGGAACTCGCAGATCCTCTACGACATCCTCGAGGAGTCGGCGAAGAAGACCGATGCGGCGAAGGGCACCCCGGCGCAGATGGTCGGCGACTTCTACGCGACGGCCATCGATTCGGCCAAGGCCGACGCGCTCGGCGCCAAACCGCTCGACGAGCTGATGGGTCGAATCGCGGCAGTGAAGACGACCGATGACGTGCTGAAGGAAATCGCCCATCTCCAGACCCTGGGCGCTCGCATGCCATTCGCGGTGTTCGCGTCGCCGGATGCCAAGCAGAGCACGCAGGTGATCCTCCAGGTCGTCCAGGCCGGGCTCGGGATGCCGGACCGCGACTACTACACCAGGACCGACGAAGCTTCGGTGAAGCTGCGTGACCAGTATCAGGCCCACATGGGAAGGATGTTCGGGCTGCTCGGCGATGACGCGACGACCGCCGCGGCCAACGCCAAGACGGTGATGGGAATCGAGACCCAGCTCGCCAATGCCTCGCTGACCCGGGTGCAGCGCCGCGATCCCGAGGCGAACTACCACAAGATGACGGTCGACGAGCTGTCGACGCTGACGCCCGCGCTCCAGTGGCCGCGGCTTCTCGATGGCATGGGCATCACCGAACGCAGCGCCATCAACGTCGGCCAGCCGGAATTCGTGAAGCAGGTCAATACGATGATGACCACGGTGCCGGTGGCGGACTGGCGCGCCTACATGCGCTGGCACGTCGTCCGTCAGGCCGCGGATCTGCTCAGCTCGCCGTTCGTGAACGAGAGCTTCGACTTCTACGGGCGCACGCTGAACGGGACCAAGGAGATCCGTCCACGCTGGAAGCGGGCCCGCGATCTGGTCGACGGCTCGATCGGCGAAGCGCTGGGGCAGCTCTACGTGGAGCGGACCTTCACGCCGCAGGCCAAGACCCGCGCGCTCCAGCTGGTGGAGAACCTCCGTGCCGAGCTGCGCGACCGCCTCACCAAGCTCGACTGGATGAGCGACGCCACCCGCCAGCAGGCGCTTCGCAAGCTGGAGGCCTTCTCGGTCAAGATCGGCTACCCCGACGTGTGGCGCGACTACTCGACGCTCACCATCGACCGCTCGTCGCTGGTCGCCAACGTGCTGCGCTCGACCCAGTTCGAGTACAAGCGCAACATGGCCAAGCTCGGCAAGCCGGTGGATCGCAAGGAGTGGGGGATGACGCCGCCGACCGTCAATGCCTACTACAACCCCCGTCTCAACGAGATCGTGTTCCCCGCAGGAATCCTGCAGCCGCCGTTCTTCGACGCCAACGCCGACGATCCGGTCAACTACGGCGGCATCGGCACCGTGATCGGCCACGAGATGACGCACGGCTTCGACGACCAGGGTCGCAAGTCGGACGCCGACGGCAACCTCAAGGACTGGTGGACGCCCGAGGACGCCGAGAAGTACAAGGCGCGGTCGGCCTTGATCGAGAAGCAGTACGCGAGCTACACCGTGCTCGACACGCTGCACATCAACGGCAAGCTCACGCTGGGTGAGAACACGGCCGATATCGGCGGCGCCAGCATCGCCTACGGCGCGATGAAGAAGGCCCTGGCCGGGAAGAAGCCGGTCAAGATCGACGGCTTCACGCCCGAGCAGCGGTTCTTCCTCTCGTTCGCGCAGATCTGGCGCAACAACATCCGCCCCGAGGCACTGCGGGTCCGCATCAACACCGATTCGCATTCGCCCGGCGAATACCGCTGCATCGGCACGCTCTCGAACATGCCGGAGTTCGCTCAGGCATTCGGGCTCAAGGAAGGCGATCCGATGGTGCGAAACGAGATCGCGAAGATCTGGTAGTCGCTGTTTGTCGTTCTTTACTCTCCCCGGGGAGAGTAAAGAGTCACAAAGATCGCGGGCCGGGCGCTACGGCGTCCGGCCCGATGTGTCTCAGGGTGCGCCTTGCTTCGACTTCAGCAGCTCGGGCAGGCGTGAAGTCCAGCGCAGCGAGAGCGCGATCTCGCGGCGCTCGACGACGCCGTGTGGCGGTCGGGTGAACAGGAAGCGATCGGTCTGCGGATCATAGGCGTAGTCGCGAACGCTGCCTTCGATGGGCGAAGGCGGAACGTCGAAGAGCCCTTCGGGCTTTCCAAGCACGAGATCCTGGCCACGGGCCTCGACCGAGACACGGAAGAGCTTCTCCGCATTCACGTAGAACAGCTCGCGGCCTTCCCGGCCCCAGCGGACTCCGCCGGCGCCGGTGGTCGTCACCTGCCAGCTGCTGCCCGTGCCCGAGAAGCGGCGAACACAGACTTCCTCACGCTTGGTGCGGTTGCTGATGACCGCGAGCCACTGCTGATCGGGGGAAAGAGAGGCTGCCTGTTCGTCTCCTGCTTCGCTTGGAAGATCGCGAACCTGGTCCGCAGTATCGGTCGAGCTGACGTGGAGCTGATTGTTCCCGAGGCCATAGTCGTTCCACAGCACGAATCGACCATCGCTCGTGGTGCCCATCACCACCAGCGGATGACGGAGCCGGAGCAGGATGCGCTCCCCTCCCGCGCTGTCCACGCGGCGCAGCGCGAGCACGGTTCCACCGGTGGAGTCATTGGCTGTGTACGCGAAACGCTGGCCATCGGGCAGCCACACCGCAGGACCACTGCGGTTGCCATAAGTCAGCCGCTGCATGCCCCCGGTCGCGAGGTCAGCCAGCCACAGGTCGCTCGCCCCGCCTCCCTGCCCGGCCAGCACGATGGCGCGTGTCCCATCCGGTGAGAGCGAGAGGCGCAGGTACTCCCCCGGAGGAAGGGGGGTCGGCGTCCATTGGCCCTTGCGATCGAACCAGCCGATCTCACGGATCCTCTGCTGCTCTGCGGCAGGCTCCCACGCCAGCGTTCCATCGTCGGCGATGCTGAAGAACGAGGCGCCGGACGAGCGATCGCCGGAGACTCCTTGGAGCACGGGCAGCGGCTTCTGGGAGATGCGGGGATTGCGCGGGTCGATCGGCACGGCGTAGAGATCGTTGCCGCGTGCGAACACCAGGTGCCCGGGAGGCGCCCATGCGGCGCATCGCGCCCCGCGGATCAGCTGGCGCCGCTCGCCGGTCTTCACCGACACCGCGTCGATGGTCGCGGCGTCGTAGTCCCCCGGACTATCGATCGTGCCGACCGTGAAGACCACCCACGGACCGCCATCGAGGGCGGACGGGTAGCGGTGGGTGCGCTCGCGCTTGGTGCTGTCGAGCGCCGTGATCGCGGTGGCCTGGCCACCGGTTTCCGAGATTCGGTAGAGCGGCGAGGTGGTCTCCGGTGCGTAGACGATGGTCCCGTCGTCGAGCCAGGTGCCAAGCCGCTCCTGCTCGGTTTCGGCGAGATCCTCGGGAGTGCCCCCTCGAAGCGAGATCTTGGAAAGGTGCCGACGGTCGAAGAACCCCAGCCACTCCCCGTCGCGCGAGAAGAAGAAGCTGCGCGGGCTTTCCAGGCTGCTCACCTCGACGTCGCTTCGCTGATCGAACCGTCGAAGGTGGAGCCTGAGCAGACCTTCCTTGCGAACGGTGTAGGCCAGCATCCGTGCATCGGGGCTGATGGCGAAGAACGGCAGCGAGTTCTGGTTCCCGAACGTCTCTCCGTGAGGAGGAACGATGCTCACTTCACGGACGACTGGAGGCGAAGGCTGCGGTCCGAGGATCTTCATCGCGGCCATGCCCGCGATCGCCGCGAGCAGCCAGGGCGCGAGCGAGGCCAGCGTCAGGCGTCGCTTGGGGGCCACGCTGGGAGCCACGCCAGGTGCGGCCGACCCGGCCGGGGTCAGGACTGAATCGTCTTCAGGGCGCGCGCCGATGTCTTCGAGCGCGATGCGCGCCTCGCCGATCGCTTGCAGCCGCTGCTTCGGATCCTTGGTGAGACAGCGGCGAATCAGCCTCTCCCACCGGGGAGACAGGCCACGCGGCAACCTTGACCAGTCGGGATCGTCCCGCATCACCGAGGCCAGCGTCTCGGAGATGGTCTCGCCGCCAAACGCCCGCTGTCCGGTGAGCATCTCGTAGAGCACCGCTCCGAAGGCCCAGATGTCGGCGCGCCGGTCGGCCTCGCGTCCGCGCGCCTGCTCGGGCGACATGTACGCGGCGGTGCCGAGGATCATGCCCGCCTGGGTCATGCGCTGGGTGATCGTGGGCGACTGAGTGAGGTCGGAGGAGAGCGCGACGCCTCCGGCATCGAGCGCGCGCGCCAGTCCGAAGTCGAGCACCTTCGCCGTGCCGTCGGAACGGAGCTTCACGTTCGCGGGCTTGAGATCGCGGTGAATGATCCCGCGATCGTGCGCGTACTCGAGTGCCTCGGCGATCTGCCGGGCCATCGGCAGCGCCTCGTCGGCGGGCACCGGGCCGCGCACGATCCGCTCGGCCAGCGTCTCGCCGTCGACCAGCTCCATCACCAGTCCGCGCGCGCCGCTGCCGTCTTCGATGCCGTGAATGCCCGCGATCCCGGGATGACTCATCGCCGCCAGGAGGCGGGCCTCGCGATCGAAGCGCGCAAGACGCTCCGGATCCCCGGTCAGAGCGCTCGGCAG
>DASTBI010000193.1 GCA_035712145.1 Candidatus Eisenbacteria bacterium
CCACACCGTCTTTCTCACGAGGCTTCGTTCGGGCGTCTGCAAACGCACCATGTAGAGTCCGGCCGGCAGTGACCGGCCCGCGCTCTGCCCGTTCCAACGCACCGGGTGCCGCCCCGCATCGAAGGTCCCTTCCGCGAGCACCGCGACTTCGCGGCCCTGGATGTCGAGGATGCTGAGCCTCACCGGCGTGGGACGAGGGAGTGTGAACGTGATCTGGGCGTGCCCGGGCGCCGGGTTCGGAGAGACCGGACCGAGACTCAGCTCGGCGGCTACTGGATCTCTCACGCCCACCGTGCTCGACGTGGTGAACTTCCACGCCGGCCCGGTCGTCGTGATGCTTCCATCGCTCACCGTGGCATACCACTCGTACTGCGTGCTGGGCGCCAGCCCCGACCACACGAACGCCGTGTTCGACCCCGACGCCACGCTGCTCGACCCGAGCAGCTGGAACGGAGGCAGGTTCGTCATGTTGTAGGTGAGCGTGAAGCGCGAGTCGGCGTCGGTCTCGAACTGGCTGAGCCAGGGCGAATAGGTCTCGACCTCGATGGTGTTGTTGGCGGGCGAGAACGTCATGATCCGGATCCACCCGTTCCCGCCATTGGTGCGGCCCTGATAGTCGGACATCAAGGTGTTGACGGTGACGTTGTTGAAGGTGTCCTGGCGCCGCCCCTCGCCGGGGACGTGGCCGGCCAGCATCAGGAAGAAGTTGGGGTTGTCGCGCAGCGCGTTGTAGGTCGCAGAGCCCTGCGTGCTGAAGGTCGCCGGGTTGCCGGTCCCGCACAGGTTGTGGCTCAGCACGATCCCGCGACGGTTGCTGTGGGTTGCCAGCAGCTGATCGGCCCAGTCCAGGACCGCCTGGTCCGGCGAGGTGTCGTACTCGAGGCTGATGACGATGAAGTCCATCCCGCCGGCGCTGAACAGGTTGTACCAGTTGTCGTTGTTCGCGCCGTAGTGGCCACCGTAGTAGCCCCGGCCCTGGAACCGCGCCTCGCCGAAGTACTGGTTGTAGAAGTTGGTGGCCCCGTCCGCGTCGCCGATCGGCGACTGGTCGTGGTTGCCGACCGTGATGCCATAGGGAATACCGTCCGTCAGCCCGGTGGTCTGCGGATCCTCGATCAGGCTGAAGGCCTGATCCGCGAGCTGCCACTCGATCGGGTCCCCACCGTTGTCGCCGCGCTCGACGCAGTCGCCGAGCGTGGCGACGTAGGCGATGTTGCGCGACGCCCGGTTCGCGGCGATCCAGTTGTTGATGCTCTCGAGGATGGCGATCGTCCCGCCGTTGTCCTCTCCGGTGTAGTACTGCGTGTCGGGCTGGCCGATCAGGGTGAAGTTGGGTCCCGGGGGCCCTCCCGTGAGCGGTCGCCCGTACCAGGTCACGGTGACGTTCTGGCCTTCAGGATCGGAGGCCGAGACGTAGAGCGAGGGTCCGCTCGAGACGCCGGTGGCGTTGTTCGCCGGCACGATGACCGTGGGCTGGGCCGGGGGCAGATTGAACGACAGATCGAACGGCGCCCCGCTCACCCAGGTGTAGTTCACGCCCGTGATCCCGCCGTTGATGGCGGTTCCCGCCGAGCCGTTGACCGCCGTGCCCGACCCTTCGTCGAGAGCCCAGCGCGCGACCAAGCCGCTGGTGGACGCCGCGATCTGCGCGTTCGCGGTGCTCTGAATCTCGGCCTGGGTCCGCACGGTGTTCCAGATCCGCACTTCGTCGAGCACGCCGTCGAAGAACCCCTGCGCGGTCGTGCCGTTGGAACGGAGCGACGAGGCCAGCGCCGCCGGCTGGATGCTCGCCGACTGGCATGCCACGCCCACCGCCAGCGAGGTCTCGAGGTTGCCGTCGAGATACAGCTGCCAGGTGTTTCCGTCGTAGGTGACCGCGGCGTGGTGCCAGACGCCGTTGGCGATGGTGGTTGCGCCGAGGACCGGGTGGTTGGTCCCGTCCACCGCGTCCTCGAAATCGGCCATCAGGCGATCCGTGGCATCGTCGATCCCGAAGAAGTAGTTCATGTTCAGGTTGGCGGGCGAGTCGCTCTCGGACGTCCCCTTGGTGACCAGCGGAATGGCGGTGGCGATGCCGCCGCTTCCGGTCGTGGTCGTCGTCCCGGTCCCGTCGCGCCGGAACCAGCACTCGACCGTGAACTGCGCCAGATCGAGCGCAGCAGGGTCCCCGAAGGAAACGTAGGTCGAGCCCGCGAAGTCGAGCGCGCTCCCGGTGCTGGCTTGGGTGGTGGCGCACGAAGGCCCCGCGTATCCGGAGGCAGCGGGGCCGTTCTTGGCGCGAACCCGGTAGCAGTACTCGGTCGAAGCGGAGAGAGAGTTGTCGTCGTAGCTGTTCGCGTTGGCCGCGAGGGTGGCCCGCAGGCTGAAGGGCCCGCCGATGCCGGTCGTGGAGCGCTCGACCTCGTAGGCGCTCTCGGTGGAGGCGTTGTCCGTCCACGCGAGATGGATCGAGCTCGACGAGGTCGCGCCTGCGCTCAGCCCGCTGGGGTCGGCAGGAGGCGTCGGCGGCGTGATGTTGAACGGCGCGCCGGCGACCCAGGCGAACCCGGCTCCGGCGACGTTCCCGTTCACCGTGGTCCCGGCCGATCCATTGACCGCTGTTCCGCTTCCTTCGTCCAGCGCCCAGCGGGCGACGAGACCGCTGGTGGGGGCGGTCAGCTCGGTGTTGATCGTGGTCTGGATCTCGGCCTGGGTCCGTGCCACGTTCCATACACGAACTTCATCGACCACACCGTTGAAGAAGCCGGAAGCCACGTTGGTCGAGTTGAGCGCGCTCGCCAGCGCCACCGCCACGTTGCTGGCCGCCGCGGGGGGCTGCCCCACGGCGAGCTGAGCATCGAGCGCACCGTCGATGTAGAGCTTCCACGTTCCGTCATAGGTCGCCGCGACGTGGTGCCAGACACCGTTCCCGATGACCGTGCTCCCCTCGATCGGATGGTTCTGGCTCGGGGCCGCGCCACCCGCCCCTTCCTCGAAGTCGGCGCACAGCACGCCGCTCGATGCCCGGATTCCGAACAAATAGTTGACGTCCACCGCCGCGGCTTCGGTCTCCGCCCGTCCGCGCGTCAGCAGTGGAATCGCGTCGGGGATGCCCCCGCTTCCGGTGTCGGTGCCGACGCCGGCGCCGTCCTGCCGCATCCACATCTCGAGCGTGAACGATGTCAGATGGAGCGACGCGGGGTTGCCGAAGTTCACGTAGGCGTTGGTGCCGGCGAAGTCGAGGGCGAAGGTGGACACTGCCGTCGTCATCGCGCACGAAGGGCCGGCATAGGACGAGGGACCGGCGCCGTTCACCGCGCGCACCCGGTAGCAGTACTCGGTCGAAGCGGTGAGGCCGTTGTCAGGATAGGCGACGGTGTTGGCCGGCACGGTCACGAGCGGCGTGAAGGGCCCGCCGCTGCCCGTCGTGGAGCGCTCGATCTCGAAGCCGGTCTCGTCATTGGAGGCATCGGTCCAGGTCAGATTGATCTGCGAGGCGCCGCTTGCCACGGCCGCGAGCCCGGTGGGTGGGCTGGGCGGCGAGGGGAGGGTGGCGTTGAAGGGCGCCGGGCCCGCCCAGCTCCAGTTGCTCCCCGTAATCGTGCCGTTGATCGCCGTTCCCGCGGTGCTCGAGACGGTGATCTGGGCGTCTTCGTCCAGTCCCCAGCGTGCGACGAGCCCGCTGGTCGGAGCCGCGAGCTTGCTGTTCATCGAGCCCTGGATCTCGGCCTGAGTGCGCGCGACGCTCCAGACGCGAGCCTCGTCGAGCGCGCCGTTGAAGAACCCTTCGGCGGTGCCGATCGATTCGAGACCGCTGGCCAGCGAAGCGAGCTGGTTGCCTGCGGCGGCGGCCGGCTGACCGACGGTGAGCTGCGCCTCGAGCGAGCCATTCAGATAGAGGCGCCACTCGTTCCCATCGTAGGTCGCCGCGGCGTGGTACCACACCCCGTTCGCGATCGGCGTGACCCCGAACACCGGGTGGTTCTGGCTCGGCGCCGCACCCGCGGCGCCCTCCTCGAGGTCCGCTGCCAGCACATTGTCGGAGGAGCGAATCCCGAGGTAGTAGTTCATGTCGACGGCGGGGTTCTCGCTTTCGCCCGTGCCGCGGGCGACGAGCGGGACTCCATCGAACCCACCGGTTCCGGTGGTGCTCGCCGTGCCAGCCCCGTCGCGACGGAACCAGGTCTCGACCGTGAAGTTGGCCAGATGCAGTTCGGCCGGATTTCCGAACGTCACGTAGGCGTTCGTGCCACCGAAGCGCAGACCCGACTCGGCCGAGAGCGCGAGCGGCGAGTCGGTGGTCCATAGCGGAGTCCCGATGAGCGTGCCATTCACGCTGCCGGCGATCGAGTTGCCGGCGTTGGCGCCGGTGCCTTCGTTCAAACCCCAGCGACCGATCAACCCCGAGCCGGCGAGCACTTCGGCGTTGTAGCTGTCGAGGATCTGCTGGTCGGTCCGCGCCACGTTCCAGATGCGCGCTTCGTCGACGATGCCCTGGAAGAAGCCCGCAGCCACGCCGGTCGAAGTCATCGCCGTGCCGAGTGCCGCGTGCTGAATGCTGGTCGAGGCCGGGGCGATTCCCACGGCGAGCGTCGTGTCGTTCTCGATCGCCCCATTCAGGTAGAGCACGTAACGCCGGGTGGCGGCGTCGAAGGTCACCGCGGCGTGGTACCAAACGTCGTTGGTGATCGTCGTGATCTCACCGCCCAGTGGACGGTTGGGGCCAGAGGGTTCCTCGAAGTCCGCGGCGATCCGGCCGTCCGACCGGATGCCGAGGAAGTAGTTCATGTTGAGGTTGGCGGGAGTCTCGCCTTCGCCTCGGCCTTTGGTGAGGAGCGGGACGATGCTGGCCCAGCCGCCCGTCCCGGTGCTGGTCGATCCGCCCGCACCCGTCCGTTTGAATCGAACTTCGACCGTGAAGCTCGAGGCACCGAGACTCGCGGCCGTGCCGAACGTCACGTACTGAGTCGAGCCGTTCAGCTGGAGCGCTTGCTGACTCTGGGCGTGTGCCGGGAACACGTGAATGGTCAACGTCGTCAGTGACAATGCTGCGGCGGCCATCCAGGGCATGACGGCCTGGACGCGATGGATCGCGCGAACCATGGAGCGGCCTCCTTGGGGAGAGGTCATGTTGTCGTGGCGAGAGAGGCGTCTGGAAGGACAGCCACAGGGGGCGAGGATTCTGTCAACCCACCCCCACTGCAGCAAGGAGAATCCTGTCAGCGCGAGCGAATTGATCCTATGGGACGGAAGGATGAGGCGGAGTGGGCCAAAAGGAGGGCATCGAGCTCTCTGCAACGCGAGGACGAGAGGATCAGTGCCTAGCGCTTGTCTCGCTTCGGGACGAATCCAGTGCGCTTGACTTCGAAGATGCTCCCCTCGACTCTTGCTATCCCGGTCGATGGCCGGGTGAGCCCATGAAAACGACTCTCCGGAACTTCGCTCTCGCGGCACTGCTCGCGACCTCTGCTTCCTGCGCCGTCGGGAACACCGGCGGTCCGCGGCCACCGACGATGCCGGCCGCCCGGGCGGCACTGGCGCCGGAGTACCGCATCTTCTATGACGCCTTGCAGGATTACGGCGACTGGGTGCTGATCGAGCCCTACGGCTACCTCTTCCGCCCCCGCACCTCGTTTCATGACTGGAGGCCGTACCAGGAAGGCTTCTGGGCGCCGACCGACGCGTTCGGTTGGGTGTGGATCTCGAACGAGCCTTTTGGCTGGGCCACCTATCACTACGGTCGCTGGGCCTATGACGAATTCCAGGGCTGGGTGTGGAAGCCGGGGGTCGAATGGGCGCCTTCCTGGGTCGATTGGCGCGCGACGGATCAGTACGTGGGCTGGGCGCCGCTCAGTCCCGGCGGCGGACCACCCAGCGTTCCGGGCGGCGCTTACGTCTTCACCACGGTGGACGCCTTGGGCACCACCGATCTCTCGGCTCGAGTGAAAAAGCAGAACGAGCTCGGTGCGGTCGTCGCCGGAGCGAGGCCGGTGTCCGAGACGGTCGTGGTCAATGGCGTGAGGGCCCCGGCGGGACCGTCGGTGCAACGCATCGAGCAAGCTCTCGGGCAGCGCTTCCAGCGGGTTCGAATCGATGACGCACTCACGCAGAAGCCGGTCAGCGCGGACGAGCCGCGCGCGAACACTGCGTCCCCGTCGTCTCCCACCGTGGACGAGCTGCGCCAGGCCGGCGATCGGACATCGCGCGAAGCGAAAGCCATCAGCGAGCGCGGTGGCCGGCCACCCGCGCGCGTCCCCCTGTTGCGGCCGCAGGTCGATCGTTGGGCGCCCAAGCCCGGGCCCGCGAAACCCGCCACCAAGGACACGACGGCCGGACGCTCCGGGGGCTGATGCCGACGGCGAGCCTGCGCATCAAGGCGCGCGCGCTCGAGCTTGGATTCTCGGCCGCCGGCATCGCTCGCATCGCGCCGCTCGAAGCACAGGCGCGCTACGAAGCCTGGCTCTCGAGTGGGCGCCACGGCGGCATGGCGTGGCTCGCATCGGATCGTCAGCGAACGCGTCGTCGTGACCCAGCTCTCATCCTGCCCGGCGTGCGCTCGGTGGTCTGCGTGGCGCTGGCGCACGAGCCGCAAGCCGACGAGCCGCGGGCGCACCGCGTGGGACGTGTCGCACGCTATGCAGTCGGCGAGGACTACCACCGCGTCATGCGTGGCAAGCTCGCGGGCCTCGAGCTCGAGATCGCACGGCTGCTCCCCGGCGCTCGCACGCTGTGGTACACGGACACCGGCGCCATTCTCGAGCGCGGATGGGCGGAGCGCGCCGGGCTGGGTTGGATCGGCAAGCACTCGGGCCTGCTCTCGTCGACGATCGGCTCGTGGTTCCTGCTGGCGGAAGTGCTCGTCGACCAGGACCTCGAGCCGGACGCGCCACTTGGTCGCGAGCATTGCGGCACCTGCGTCCGCTGCATCGAGGCGTGTCCCACGCGCGCCATCGTCGCTCCGTATCAGGTCGACGCCCGGCTTTGCATCTCCTACCTCACCATCGAGCATCGGGGACCGATCCCTCGCGAGCTGCGCTCCTCGATCGGCGACTGGGTGTTCGGCTGCGACATCTGCCAGGAGGTCTGTCCGTGGAATCGCTTCGCGGTTCCGGCGCGCGACGCCCGGCTGCACGCGCGCGACCTCGAGGGCTGGACTCTCGAGCGACTGCTCGAGATCGACGAGCCGGGCTTCACCGTGCTGTTCGCCGGCAGTCCGATCCGGCGCGCTCGGCGCGAGGGGCTGGCGCGCAACATCTGCGTGGCGCTCGGGAACCGCGGCCGGGCGGAGTCGGCGCCGTCGCTGGCTCGCGCAGCCGCAGGCGACCGCGATCCGGTGGTCCGTTCACATGCGGTATGGGCGCTCGGCCAGATCGGCCGCCGCATTCCAGCCACCGCGGCCGAGCGGACGCTCGTGGAACGCGCGCTCGAGCTCGCGCAGCAGGACTCCTCCGGGGACGTTCGGGAAGAGGCCGCGCTCGCCGGTTCGGCGATGAGAGGCGTCGGTCATCTTGCCGCCGCGGCGCCAGGCTGAAATCGACTATGCTCCCCGAACGAACGCCCGGCGCCACGACCCGTCGGGCCACCCCCGGGCTCGGCTTCGGAGACTCGTCATGAGATGGTTTCGCATTCCATTCGCAGCGCTCGTCGCCGCGGCCGCGCTGGCGCGGGCGGGCGGTACTTCGGCGGCGGAGACCCCGATGCTCAACGTCCCGGTCGAGACCTTCACGTTGAAGAACGGCCTGCGCGTCGTGGTTCACGAGGACCACACGGCCCCGCTGGTGGCGGTGAACGTCTGGTACCACGTCGGCTCTGGCCGCGAGGTCAAGGGGCGCAGCGGCTTCGCTCACCTGTTCGAGCACATGCTCTTCCAGGGCTCCAAGAACGTCGCCGACGACCAGCACTTCTCGATCGTCCAGGACGCCGGCGGAACCGCCAACGGCACCACCAACGCGGACCGCACCAACTACTTCGAGATGGTCCCCTCGAACTACCTGGAGACGGCGCTGTGGCTGGAAGCGGATCGCATGGGCTTCCTGCTTCCATCGCTCAACCAGGAGAAGCTCGACAACCAGCGCGACGTGGTGAAGAACGAGCGCCGTCAGCGCTATGAGAACGCCCCCTACGGCATGGGCTTCGTCCGCCTCGGAGAGATGCTCTTCCCGGCGAGTCATCCGTACCACTGGCCCACCATCGGCTACATGGAGGATCTGAGCGCGGCTTCTCTCGATGACGTGAAGGGCTTCTTCAGTCAATGGTACAGCCCCGACAACGCGTGCCTCGTCGTGGCGGGAGACGTCAAGCCATCCGAGGTGAAGCGCCTCGCCACCCGCTACTTCGGGGACATTCCGAAAGGCCCGGCCCGGCCGCCGCTGCCGCGCACCCCGGCGTCGCTGGCCGCCGATCAGCGCGACGTCATGGAGGACCAGGTCACGCTGCCTCAGATCATGATGGCGTGGCACTCGGCGCCGCTCTGGCACAAGGACGACCCGGTGCTCGACATCCTCTCCAGCATCCTGGGCCAGGGCAAAGCCTCGCGGCTCTACGAGCGGCTGGTCTACAAGGAGCAGGCCGCGCAGACCGTGAGCTCCTTCCAGTTCACTCGCGAGCAGGCGGGCACGTTCCACATCACGGTACAGGCTCGTGAAGGGCATACGCTGAGCGAGATGGAGCGAGCGATTCTCGAGGAGATCACGCGGATGGCGAAGGAGGGGCCGACCGAGCGCGAGCTCACGCAGGCCAAGAACAGCATCGAAGCCGCGGCCGTGCGCGCCGTGGAGACCCTGCTCGGCAAGGCGGACCGCATCAACAGCTACATGACGTATCGAGGGCGCCCGGATCTCTTCAACGAAGAGCTGCAGAACTACCGAAACGTCACCGTCCAGGATGTGCGGCGCGTCGCGGAGGCCTACCTGAGCAAGCCGAGAGTCGTGCTCTCGATCGTGCCCAAGGGCAAGCGCGAGCTGGCCGCCGCGGGGGCCACGCCATGACTCTTCGACCTTTCTGCTTCGCCGCCCTGCTGGTGGTCCTCGTGGGAGGCCAATCGAACATGAGCGTTGCCGACAAGCTCGATCGCAGCAAGAAACCACCGGTGGGACCGGCTCCGGCCCTGGTCGCTCCGAAGGTGGTCAAGCGCCAGCTCACCAACGGCATGGTGGTCTGGATCGCGCGCCGGCCCCAGCTTCCTCAGTCGACGCTCCTGCTCCAGATCCGCGGAGGCTCCTCGCTGGACACGAAGCCTGGCGTCGCCGCGATGACCGCGGCCTTGCTGGACGACGGCACCCAGCGACTCAACGCCCGCGAGTTCGTCAACGCGGTCGAGTACGTGGGAGCGAATCTCAGCGCCTCGGCGAGCGAAGAGCAGACCGTCGTGACGCTGAACACGCTCACCCAGCATCTCGACGAGGCGCTCACGTTGATGGGCGAGATGGTCACCCAGCCGGCGTTCCGCGAGGAAGAGATCGAGCGCGAGCGCAAGGCTCGCCTGCAGTCGCTCAAGCAGCAGAAGGACCAGCCCGTCGTGGTGGCCACCGATGTCTTCCACCGGGTGGTCTTCGGCATGGACCATCCCTACGGCCGGCCGGTCTCGGGCACCGTCCCGAGCGTCGAAGGCATCTCGCGGGATGACCTCCTGCGGTGCTACGACCAGGTCTACCGGCCGAACAACGCCGTGCTGATCGCGGTCGGCGACATCACCGAGCAGGAACTGCTGCCTCGTCTGGAGCGGGTCTTCGGCAGCTGGAAGACCCAGCCGGTCCCCCCGGCGGCGGCCACCGCTCCGGCCCGGCCGAAGGTCTTGCCACTGACCGTCTACCTGGTCGACAAGCCGGGCGCGGCGCAGTCGGAGATCCGCATGGGACAGGTGGGCGCCTCCCGCACGAGTCCGGACTACTACGCGCTCCAGGTCCTGAACCTGATGCTGGGCGGCCAATTCACGTCGCGCGTGAACCTCAACCTGCGCGAGCGCCATGGCTTCACTTATGGCGCGCGCACGGCCTGGGGCTTCCGCCGCGGCGACGGTCCGTTCTACGCATCGGCGGGCGTGTTCACGGCGAAGACCGACAGCTCGCTGACGGAGTTCATGAGGGAGCTGAAGGACGTCCGCGGACCGAGGCCTGCGACCGCGAGCGAGACGGATGCGGCCAAGAACTCGCTGATCCGGGGCTACCCGCGGCGGCTCGAGACCAACGATGGCGTGGCCGGCGTGCTGGCAGACCTGGCCTTCTACGGCCTCGACGAGGCCGAGATCACCGAATACAACCGCCGCATCGGCCAGGTCACTCCGGAGGACGTCACACGGGTCGCAAGCAAGTACATCGATCCGGCGAACCTGGCGGTGGTGGTGGTCGGCGACGTCGCCAAGATCCGGAGCGGTATCGAGGCCCTGGCACTGGGACCGGTCAAGCTCCTCGACGCGGACGCGAAGGAAGTCTCGGCGCCGTAGACCGTGACGTAGACAACTCAGCTCAGCCCTCGAGTCGTGTGCCCTCCACCCAGTCTTCGCCGCCATCCGCGTAGCGTTCCTTCTTCCAGATCGGCACCCCCCGTTTGAGCTCGTCCATGGCCCAGCGGCAGGCGTCGAATGCCGGGCCTCGGTGCGCCGCCGCCACGACGACCACGACGCTGGCTTCGGTGGGCGGCACCACGCCCAGGCGATGGACGATCGTGCACGAGGCCACGTCGAAACGGCGCGTCGTCTCCCGCTCGAGAGCCACGAGCGCCGCGCGGGCCATCGGCTCGTAGGCCTCGTAAGCCAGGGTGGCCACGCGCCGTCCTTCGTGGTGGTCACGGGTCGTTCCCAGGAAGACGGCGAGGGCTCCACACTCCGGCCGAGAAGCCGCCTGGATCAAGGCCGCCACCTCCAGCGGACCCGATACCAGATCAGCCACGGCGAGCGCTCGTTTTCGGTCCTGCGCGGCCCAGCTCCAGGCGGACGATCGGTCGTGTTGGAGAGCGGCGGGCCACTTCGCGAAATCCGGCGGCGAAGAATGCGTCGGCGACGCCCCACCACGCGAAGGCATCCGCCGTCTTCCCCGACGGCGGATCCACCGGATAACCCTCGAGGATTCGCGCGCCGCGGCCGCGGGCCCAGCGAGCCGCATGCTGGAGCATGGCGACAGTCAAGCCGCGACGCCGGTAAGGCCGAGCGACGAAGAAGCAGACCACCGACCAGACCGCACGATCGTCGACGCGCGCCAGAGTGCGGGAGCGATCGAGCCGGACGTAGTCTTCACGCGGCGCCAGCGCGCACCAGGCCGCCGGCTGATCCGCGACGTATCCCAGCAGTCCCGGCGGCGGACCTTGCCGAACCAGGCGCTGCAGGCGGCGGCGGTTGCCTTCGCCGGAGCCGCTGCGGTACTCCGCGGCGAGCAGCCGCGGATACATGCACCAGCATCCCGCGCACGCCCCGCGCGGACCGAACAGGCTCTCGACGTCCTTCCAGCGGTCGGCGGTCGCCGGGACCACACGCAGCCGCGGAGTCGTCCTCGGCGGCGCGGCGCCGCCGCTCACGGGCGGAAGCAACGCCAGCTCGGCGCCGTCAGGGATCTCCTCGTCGGCGCCGGCCAGCTTCTGGTTGAGCGCGACCGCCATGTGGGGACGCAGCGCGGCCAGGCCAGGATGCCTCTTCTCGATCTCGGCCAGCGCTTCACCGACCCGCGCGCCTCGAGGCAGCTCGAGTGTCGCGCGCGCCACGCCGGCGCGCTCCCGCGCCTGAGCGAAGAAGAGAACGTGAACGTGAACGATTGGACGCTCCTCCGGACCAGCCCCTATGCTGGCCGCAATGCACGATCCGAATCAAGACACGGTCGAGGTCTCTTCGGAAGCGCCGCGCGATCCGCACGATCGCATCGACCTGCGTCCGTGGCTCGTCATCGTGACGGTCGCGGGAATTGGCGCTCTGGTCGCGGGTCACGCGGATCTGGCGGGCATGGCCGCCCTGGCGGGACTCTTCGCCGTCGCGCACGCCGCTGATCTCGACCCGCGACGGGACCCGGCCTATCGCTCGGTGGCGTGGATCATCCCCGTGCTGTCCGTCACGACCTTCATCCTGCTCGGCTGGGTCATTTCCGCATCCGATTACACCGGCCGCGCGCGGACGCTCGGCTTGATCATGACGGGACTCGGCGCAGCCGCATCGTTGGCCGCGGCGTTCCGGCCATTCGCCACCGAGCTGGCACGATCGCTCTTCGCCGTTCCGACGCCGTCGCGAGTTCTGCGGCTCGCCGCGCGGCTGGCGATCCTGGGGACGCTGCTGAGCGTTCCCGTCGGACTCGCCTTCCCCATGCTCGCCGATCAACTGCGAGAGAGCGGCGCCACGCTGGTCGGCGGAATCGGTCCGCTGCTGTCGAACCTGGTCGGCCTCGTTCTGCTGGCTTTCGGCAGCGTCGGCTTTCTCGTGCGGCGCAACTGGGCCGAGACCGCGGAGCGGCTCGGGTTGCAGCGTCTCGTGCCACGCCACGCGCTGGTCGTTCTGGTTGGCGTCACCGCCATGCTGCTCATCAACGCCGGCGCCGAGTGGGTGCAGCGGACCTGGTTTCCCGACCTTTGGGCCAGCGACCAGAAGGTCAATCAGATGATCGCCGGCGATCTCACCCGCTCGGAGACACTGGTCCTCGGTCTGAGCGCCGGGTTCGGCGAAGAGATCGCGCTGCGCGGCGCCCTGCAGCCCAAGCTCGGCATCTTCCGCACCTCGGTGCTGTTCGCGATGCTCCACGTCCAGTACTCGTGGTTCGGAATGGTGATCATCGCGCTGCTGGGACTTCTGCTCGGCTGGATCCGTCAGCGGTCCTCGACCAGCGTCGCGATCGCGATCCATGCGCTCTACGACGTGGTTGCAGTGCTGACCCTGAAGAACTGAGCCGCTACTGCAGAATCCCGCCCGGCTCGAGCGCGACCACCTCGGCCTTCACGCCAAGGCCTGACAGCTCGCGGCCAAGCTCTTCGGGAGTCCCGGTCAGCACCGGAAACGTCCCGTAGTGCGAGGGGACGATCCAGCGCACACCGAGCATCCGGGCGGCGATCGCCGCCTCGCGGGGCGCCATCGTATAGTGATCGCCGATCGGCAGCAGGGCGATCTCCGGCTTGTGGATCTCCGCGATCAGAGCCATGTCGGAGAACGCGGCCGTGTCTCCCGCCTGGTAGATCCTGGTGCCGTCCTCGAGGGTGATCACGAAGCCGCAGGCCTCCCCGCCGCATGCCACGATCTGACCATTTTCCTCGATGCCGCTGGTGTGCACGGCGTGCACCATCGAGAAGCGGATGCCGTGGACCGTCTGGGAGCCGCCCTTGTTCATGGGGGCCGTGGTGGTGAGGCCCTTGCCCTGCAGGTAAGCGTGGATCTCGTAGTTGCAGACGATGGCCGGCCGGTGCCGCTTGCCCAGGTTCACTGCGTCGGCCATGTGATCGGCGTGGCCGTGAGTGATGGTCATGACGTCGATGCGCTCGAAAGCCTGGAGATGCTTGGGGCACGCGGGGTTGCTCTCCACCCACGGATCGAGCAGCACCGTCCGCCCTTCACGGGTCTCGAGCCAGAACGAGTTGTGCCCGAGCCAGGTGAGCTTGAAGCCTCGGTCGAGCTTCGGCATCTCCGCCTCCCTGCGCGTGGTTTCCGAGCATAAGTCCGCAAATTGTCGTCGACAAGCCGCGACCGTTGGCGGTCCTGGTCCAGCGCCGATGGTCGGGGAAACAAGGCCGGGCAATGGGTTGAAGATTCCCGTCAACTTTGCCTTGCTCCCAGGGTTCTATTAGCAGATGCTTGACCCGTTCTGTCGTACTCGGTCGGTACGGCAGTCACCGGCAAGCGAAAGTTGATCTCGGCGAACGGTCGCGATTGGAAGTTCGTCGAGTGCTGTCGAGGTTCTGCGCTGCCGAGAGCGGGCGGATGCGGGATCGGGGGACTCCAACGCCCGTTTCGCGTGCAGCGCAGGTTTGGAGCCGCACCTCAACGCGGCTGCCGGTCAAGAGCTCTCGATCGCTCTAGGCGCCCCCTTGTGGGGTCGTCTCTCGCTTCGTGCGAGTGACCAATGTCGAAGCGGGCCGGCGCAAGCCGGCCCGCTCTCTCTTGAGCTCGCGCGGACCTCGTCGGCGCTGTCAGTTTCGCTCACCCTCTCGCCTGGGCTCCGGCCTCAGCACCACCTTGTCCATGCGCTCGCGCGCAAGACGTGAGCGCGCCAGGACACTGTCGAGCTCGAGCAGCTCCAGCTTTTCCGGCGGACTCAGCGGGAGCTCATGACACACCGAATTGACGTAAGCCTCGAACGAGAGACTTCGGCCGCCGCCTTGAAGCGCGAAGCTTTCCGTCCAGGAACGGATCCGCCGATAGCTCTCGTCCAGGGCCAGGCGCTCCATCTGGATCAGCGGGTCGTCGTCATCCAGCGGCTCTTGAGGGACCGGAACCACGCACGCGCAACGGTAGGGGTATTCGCGGGCCGGGCGCTGGATGCGCACCCGCGAGAGGCCTCTCACCCGCATGTCATAGGAGTCGTTGGGCCTCCACGTCACCGCGTCGATGCGCCCCAGGCAACCGATCGGATGGTGTTCCGTGCTGCCGTGGTCGTGGGACCATCCGTGCTGCAGCAAGGCAATCGCGATCAGCCGGTCGGTGGAGAGCGCCTCGCGAACCATCGCGAGATAGCGCAGCTCGAACACGTGGAGCTCCACCACCGCGCACGGGAACAGCACCAGGTCCGGGAGGGGAAATACCGGCACCGGTTTCTTCGGCGCGTGATCCAACGCAGCCTCCCGCGGAAGAGGTGGCTTCCGGCGGAGCAAGGCCGAGGTCAGTCCTCGCCTACGAACTCCAGCAGGTTCTGGATGTGACCGTCGACCTTGACCTTGGGATAGATCTGCGCAACCCGCCCGGTTCGGTCGATGACGAAGGTCGTGCGCTCGATCCCCATGTACTTCTTCCCGTACAGATTCTTCTGTTTGTACACGCCGTACATCTTCGAGACCGACGCGTCCTCGTCGGCCAGAAGAGTGAACGGCAGGTGATGCTTGTCCGTGAAGTGGCGGTGTGACTCGAGCCCGTCGGTGGAAACACCGAGAACGACCACCCCATGCTTCTCGAAATCCGCGTGATGATCGCGGAAGTCACAGGCCTCGCGCGTGCATCCAGGAGTTTCGTCCTTGGGATAGAAGTAGAGGACGACGGTCTTCTTCCCCTTGAACTGCCGGAGCGACACGGGCTCGCCGGAAGTCGAGGGCAGGGTGAAGTCCGGGGCGGGTTTACCGATGACGGGCAGCAAGTGGATGACGTTCCTCCTGGAAGCAGGACCGGGCTCCCTGGGGAGCCCGGTTCCTGGGGCGCACGGCCCCGGGTGAATCCCAGTCCCTTATTTGTGGACCGCCTGCATGGCGATCGCTCGCTCGAGATTCTGCTCGACGACGTTCCAGTCCAGGTTGTTGAAGAACGCCTCGATGTACTTGGCGCGCGCTCGGCCGTAATCGATCCAGTAGGCATGCTCGTAGACGTCGAGCGCCAGGATCGGCGTGGAGTTCCAGATCGGAAACGTGTTCTGCGCGTCGCCGACCGCGGTGGTCAGCGTCTGGAAATCGTGGTCGTAGGCCAGCCACACCCAGCCGCGGGCGGCGAGGCCCGAGGCCTTGAAGTCGGCGAGCCAGGCGTCGTACGAAGGGAAGTCGCGCTTGATCATCTCCATCAGCCGCGTCCCCGGCTGGCCGCCCTTGCCGCCCAGATGGGCGAAATAGATCTCGTGGTTCTTGACGCCGCCGATCGCGAACGAGAGATCGACCCGCAGCCCGCGAAGATCGCTGTAGATCTGGTTGGCCGAGCCGCGATCGACGCCGTTCAACCTCTCCTGGATCTCGTTCACCTTCCCGCAGTAGCCCTTGTAGAGCTCGTAGTGCTCTTCCATGGTGCGCTGCGAGATGCCGTTGAGCTCGCGGATCGACGCGAACTTCTTCGGTTCCACCTTGGGCCAGGGCATTTTCAACCTCCGATGTCGAGGGCGCCGGGAGCGCCCGAGTGTGATCGCCTTTGAGCTGGGCGATTGACGGTAGTCCCGGTTTCCGCCACCTGTCAACGACCCAAGCCGGTGCGGTTTGGCGCCATCTTCCGCGGGTTCGAGCGGCAAAGGAGAGGGGGAAATGACCCTCCCGCGGGTGGACCGGCACACGGACGAGGCCGTCCCGATGGAACGCGAGAGCTTGCTCGAGGCCCGTACAACGCGCATCTGCCGACGTGCTCTCGGCCTGCGCCCCCCTCCTGGCGGCGCTCCCATGGCACGGCCGCTGCAGTAGCGTTCCTCCAACCCCTGTGCACGTACCGACCGCCCACCCTTGATGGAGGAATCGATGCGTCGCACGCATTGGATTCTACCGGCCCTTGCGGCCCTCACTCTGGCCGCGCCACTCGCCGCGAGCGCCCGTCCCCGGGCTCCGATCTCAGGGACGCTCCCGAACCTCATGATCGACCGGACGCGAACCGCTTCCCAGACCATGGTCAACATCCGCAACAACGGTTCGGCGGCTTCGACCACGTGCCACGTACGGATCGTGCTCGAGACTGGAGGCGTCTTCTACTTCGGGATCTGGGGCCTCCAGCCGGGCGAAGCGTGCAGCATGCACCTGCCCTCGCTACAGAAAGGCAAGCCCTACGCGTTCACGATCACGGTCGACTGCGAACGGGAAGTGGCCGAGAGCAACGAAGACGACAACGTGGAGAGCATGCGCTTCATTCCCTGAGCGATTCGTCAGCGACTCTCCACACCGGGCGGCTCGCGAAGCCCGGTGACGTCGGCGAGAAGACCCCGGGCCACCGAATCGAACACGGCCCGAACGCGAGGCAGGCTCTTGTCGCAGCTCGAGTCGTAGATGCGGCACGCCGCGAGCGTGTAACCGCAGCCGCACGTGCAGCGGCGCGTGTTGACCTGGCGCAGGAAGATCTCGCGGCGCTCGGCATCGAGTGAGGCCATCTCCACCTCCGGCAGGTCATCGATCCATCGCGACTTCTCGTCCACCCCGCCGGCCTGGCTGAGCGCCCGCGGGATGGGGTTCGAGGTGTCCGCCGGGACCCCGGAGACAACCGGCTGAGCCGTGGACCGCGGGACCCACTGGCGGATGGCGAGGGCCAGTCCGGCGAGGAGCACCAGGCACGCGATGGCCCCGATCCACTTTCCCACTCGTCTGCCGCCTGTCACGCCGGAGTCCATGCCGCCTTTCGATGCTGGGCGCCGCCGATAGGCCCGCGAGCAAGCTCGCTCGGCGGCGGGCTTTCCGATAGGTTAGCCGGTGCCTGACATCCCAATGAACCGTCCGAGGGTGAGCCCATGAGCTGGATTCGGAGCGCCGACGGCATCGCGACCCCGGAGGCTCCCTCCCGGTCGGATCCGGGTGCGGACATGACGGCCCTGTTCCGGGCGCTCGCACTCGATCCATCCGGGGCGCAGTCGATCGCCGAGCATGCTCGTACCCTGGCGGCCGAACCTACCCCTTTGCCTCTGGCGCAGGCGGAGCTGATTGGCGTGGTCGTGTCGGCCACCAATGGATGCGGGTACTGCGTCGCCCACTACGGGCCGCGGCTGGCCAGGGCGCTCGGCGACGAGCCACTCGCTCGCGCGGTCGCTCGCGACTACCGGGAAGCGAATCTGGCAGCGCGCGACCGCGTGCTGCTCGACTACGCCGTCGCGCTCACCTGTGAGCCATCCGAGCGGAAGGAAGACGACGTCGAGCGCATCCGCGAATACGGGTTCGACGATGCCGCCATCCTCCGGGCGACGCATCTCGCCGCCTACGTGGGATTGCTGAATCGGCTGGCGAGCGGGCTCGGCGTCGCGCTCGAGCCGAACGTCCAGGCCTGGGAATTCGGCGACCAGCGCTGACTCCACGACGTTTTCTCTGGCTGAGCGCCCCGACAATTGGTTTAAACTTTTTGTCCGCGTACGACGATGACCGCCTGTCGATTCACCCCCGCATCGGCCCTTGTGGCCCTTTTTTTCTGGCCTGCAATTTCTTTTGCCCTGAGTGTGCCGGCGGGTTTCGGGATCGACGTCGTCCATCCCCAGGTCAACTTTCCGACCTGCCTGCGCTTCGCTCCGGATGGAAGGCTCTTCTTCACCGAGCTCACCGGGCGCGTGGCCTTCTACCCGACGCTGACGTACCCCACTTCGGTGACGTGGGCGACACTGGCGACGGCGACCGGCGGAGAGCGCGGCGCCCATGGCATCGCCTTCCATCCCGACTTCCCGGACTCGCCCTACGTCTACGTGGTGCACACCGCGCTGAGTCCTGAGAACGACCGGCTGCTGCGCTTCGTGGATCAATTCGGTCAGGGCAAGTCACCGATCATCCTGTTCGAGAATTCGGGAGCCGAAGACTTCCACCATGGCGGGCGTGTCACGTTCGGCCCCGACGGCCAGATCTACCTGACCTATGGCGATCAGCTCGATCCCGCAGCCGCCCAGGTGCTCACCGACCGGCGCGGGAAGATCTTCCGGCTCGGCCGCGGCGGAAAGCCCGCGCCCGGGAATCCGTTCGGCCCAACGAACCCAGCCGTCGTCTATGGCATTCGAAACGTCTACGGCCTCTGCTTCGATCCCCAGGATGGCACCGGCTACTTCACCGACAACGGGCCGGAGTGCGACGACGAGATCAACCTGCTCTCGATCGGGACGAACTACGGCTGGGGTCCGAATGACCTGTGCAACAGCACGCCCAGCGGAGCCCGCGCGCCGCTCGCGTACATCAATCCGACGATCGGGGTGACCGGGTGCTGTGTCTACCGCGGCGGTGTGTATCCGACCCGATATGACGGGGCCTTGTTCTTCACCGCGGTCAACACCGGCCTGGTCTACCGCGCGCGGTTCGCGCCCGGGAGGCCGGATGTGATCGACACGCTCGACGTCTTCGCGGACCTCGACGACAACCTGCTCGACATCACGGTCGGTCCCGACGGTTTCCTGTGGGTTTCGACTCCGACGCGGATCCTGCGGATCACGTACACCTCGCCTGTGATCGGCGTCGGAGATCCGGCCGGCACCGCAGTGGGTCCCAGCCTGCGGATGGGACCCAATCCCTTCCGTTCGAGCGTGTCGATCGAGGTCGAGAACGCCGCGGAGGGAGCTCGCGTCGAAGTCATGGACCTTCAGGGCCGGCGCGTCCAGGACTGGCGCATCGCGTCCAATCGCCGTCTCCAATGGGATGGACGAGACGCGCGGGGTGGCCGGGTTCCTCCCGGGATCTACCTCGTCCGGCTGACCACGGGAAGCCGGCAGATCACGCAGCGGCTGGTCCGCGTCGGGAGCTGATCAGCTCGGAGGATGCGTCGCCGGCGGAGCCGGCACCGCACCGGTCTCGAAGGCCGCCAGCGCGCCTCCGACGCCCGGTCCCGCCTCGTAGCAGAGCACCTCGCCCTGAACGTTGCTGAGGAGAAATCCGCGCAGGAAGTCGAGGTGCCTGAGCTCGGCCTCCGGGTGCGCGCGCTCCACCACTTTCGGATCGCGGATGCGGAGGTCGTCCCATGCGCCCGCGGCCAGGGCCTGGAGCGCATGCTCGTCGAACGCTCGCGCTTCCGGAACCTCACGCTGGAAGGTCCATGCATGGGCGTCGTGCGAGAGCAGACCTCCCACCACGAGGGCCACTTTTTCCGGGCGCGCCTCGAGAACCCGGCGCACGACTCCACCCCAGGTCCTGCACTCCGTCGCGGGACGCGCGGCGATCGAGAGCGGGACCACCGGCAGGCGCAGGCTGCGCATGAGGAAGTGGAGCGGCACGGTCACGCCACTGTCGACCCCCCGCTGCGCAGGTCCCACTCGGACTCCCGCTCTGGCGCCGGCGTCCACCAGAGCGCGCGCGATCGCCGGGTGACCCTGGCAGTCATAGCGCAGCTCGACGCCGAATCCCGGATAGTCGGTGAGCGTGCGATGGCGCCTTCCAATGTCCACCTGAAAGGGTCCGGGTGAAACCCATCGCGCGCTCAGGGCCGCCACGACGTCGGGTCGTTCCTCGGACACGCGGCCGGCCTCCCGAGCCAGCGCTTCGAGCATGGGGGTGCGGTGCCGGCGGTGCTCGTCGAGCACCAGGGTGGGAAGATGGGGAACGAGCCAGGCTCTCGAAGTCAGCATGGCTCAATGATGGCGGATCCGGAACTCTCCGGTCCGCGCCGATTCCCCGGCGCGCGCCGCCGCGCGCTCGTTGCCGGGACCGATCTCGAGACCCTTCTCGGTGGCGGCCACCAGCAGCTCCCCGGGAAGCGGGAACATCACGCGCTCCTCGAGCAGGCGGAATTCCTCGAGGCAATGACCGCCCGACCGCTGGATGAACGCGATGCAGTCCTGCACCACCTGCTCGGGCGTCGACGCCCCCGCGGTGATTCCCACATCACCCGCGATCCACTCCGTTCGGATGTCCTCGGCCGACTCGATGAGAAAAGCCTGGGCGCCGAGCGTCGCGGCGACCTCGACCAGGCGATTCGCGTTGCTGCTGGTGGGAGCACCGACGACGAGGACGACCTTGCAGCGGCGAGCCAGCTCCTTCACCGCGTCCTGCCGGTTCTGCGTCGCGTAGCAGATGTCGGCCTTGGTGGGCTCCCGCATCGCCGGGTACTTGCGCCGCAGCGCCTCGACCATGGCTCGCACGTCGTCCACCGACAGCGTGGTCTGCGAAATGTAGGCGACGCGTGAGGGGTCGGGAAGCTCGAGCGCTTCGACATCGGCCACGTTCTCGACCAGCACGATCGAATCGGGCGCCTCGCCGAGCGTTCCTTCGACCTCCACGTGTCCACGGTGGCCGATGAGCACGATCGAGTAGCCTTCCTTGGCGTAGCGCAGCGCTTCGAGGTGGACTTTCGTCACCAGCGGACACGTGGCATCGAGCGCCCGCAGGCTGCGCTCCCGGGCTTCCTTCCGCACCGCGGGCGAGACGCCGTGGGCCGAGAAGATCACCACGCTCTTCTCGGGGACGCTCGACAGCTCGTCGACGAACACCGCCCCTTTGGCCCTCAGATCCTCGACCACGTGGCGATTGTGCACGATCTCGTGGCGAACGTAGATCGGCGCGCCGTAGACCTGGAGCGCCATCTCGACGATATCGATGGCGCGGTCGACGCCCGCGCAGAACCCGCGCGGCGCGGCGATGAACAACTTGGGGGTCTGGTGACTCATGGTGAGCCCGCTCCGGACGGGCGGTTCGCGACTCTACCGGAACGGCTCGCGGGGCGCCAAGAAGGGGACGCCCTTCAGCGCTTGCGGGGCCCCTTCACCGCGGCGCTGTCGCGCGCTGCCTTGGACGCCACCGCCTGCACACTGTCCGCGATGAACAGAGTCCGCAGAGAGTCCGGCGCGCGGGACCGCAGCACGGCGATCAATGCTTCCACCCGCGCCTGCTCGGCGCGGTCACCGACGAACATCTGCTGGCCGGTCCGGAGCTGCTCGAGCGCTTCCCGGGTGCGTCCTCTTCCGGCCAGAGCCATGCCATAGACCACACGCGGCGCGCCCGATCGGGGAGCGACGCGCAAACCTTCCTGGGCCAGGACGAGCGCTTCGTCGTGGCGTCCCAGGTTCTGGAGCAGCTCCACCGCCGAGAGCCGCGCGGCGTGCTCTTCCGGCGCCGTCTTCAACCACCGCCGGTAGGCGTCGACTGCCTCCTCGTCGCGACCGCTCTCGCGCAGCAGCTGGACTTCGGCGAGATGACCCAGCACGAACGACGAGTCCACCTCGGTCGCGCGACGATACGCCGCCAATGCGCTGTCCGCTCGTCCGGCCCGGCGCTCGAGGTTGCCGAGGTTGAACCAGGTGACCGGATCGCGGGGCGAGCGCCGGAGCGCTTCCTGGTACGCGGTGCGGGCCTCGCGCTCCCGGCCCGAAGCGGCCAGCGCGGCGCCGAGGTCGCGATGCTCCTCGGCGGAAGGCGGCGGCAGGGCGATTGCGCGTCGCAGCGCGCGCTCCGCGTCTTTCGGCCGGCTGGCTTTGAGGTACGCCGCCCCGAGCCCGTGCCATGCCAGCCCGTCCTTTGCGTCGCGCCGCGTCACCAACTCGAGCTGCTGGATCGCGCGCGGCGTGTCGCCGGCACGCGTCAGCGCGATGCCGAGCTCACGCGCGGCGTCGCGATGGTCGGGATGCCGCTCGACTTCGGCCGCGAAGCACTTGACCGCCTCTCCCCACTGCGCGCGCGTGTTGAAGAGGAGACCCATGCGGTAGTTCGCGTCGCGCAGATTGGGATCGATCTTCAGGGCGTTCCGATAGGTGACGATCGCCGCGCCGGGATGGTTCTCGCGCTCGTACTGCCTGGCCTTCTCGAACTGAGCGCGCGCCTGCGTGGCGACATCGCCCACCGTGGTGTCGGCCGGATTGGGGCGGCCCGGAATCAGCACCGGGGCCGGCTCCGACTCGGGCGGACTGCTGTCCGCGCGCGACGGGATCCACAACGTCGGCCCGCTCTTGCCGGTCTGCGCACCGATCGAGGGGGCTTCGGCTCCGGCGGAGAGCAGGATCAGGAGAACGAACCCCATGCCGGAGAGGAAACGGCGAGGCCCCGCCGGCGGCGGGGCCCCATGGATGTGCGACGTGATCAACGACCGGAGAAGCTGGGCTTGCGCTTCTCGACGTAAGCGCTCAGCCCCTCCTTGGCGTCCTCGCTCTGGAAGAGCTGCTGCTGGAGCTCGCGCTCGACCGCCAGGGCGCTCTCGAACGGAATCTCCACGCCGCTCTGCACCGAGCGCTTGATCCGGCCGACCGCCTTCGATGCGCGATGAGGAGGACAGAATCCCTCGGCGTATTTCTGGACCTTCTCGATGAACTCGTCGCTGGTGGCCGTCTCCCAGATCTGGTTGACGATGCCGAGCTCCCGCCCTCGTTCGAAGTCGAAGGTCTCGCCGCTCACCATGAGCTCGATGGCGGTGCTCTTGTTGACCAGCCGCGCCAGTCGCTGGGTGCCTCCGGTGCCCGGGAGCACACCGAGCGAGACTTCGGGAAGTCCGAGCTTGCCGGCTCCCTTGCGGGCAATGCGGAGATCGGCCGCCATCGCGATCTCGAGACCGCCCCCCACGGTGTGGCCGTTGAGCGCCGCGATCACCAGCTTGGGAGTGTGCTCGAGTCGGTTGAGCGTCTCGTTGGCGTGGAGGCAGAAGAAGTACTTGAAGGTCGGGTTCACCGTCTTGAGCATGTTGATGTTGGCGCCGGCGCAGAAGAACTTTTCCCCCGCCCCGCGCAGCACCACGACATGCACGTTCTCGTCGAAGCGCGCCTGCAGGATGGCGTCGTCGAGGTCGCGCATCATCTCGTACGTGTAGGTGTTGGCGGGCGGATCCACGAGCTCGATCCACGCCACCCCGTTCTTGACCCGGTAATCCGCCAGCTTCTTGGCCGTGGTGCTCTCCATTGAGGGGGCCTCTCCGTTTCGCGTCGACGACGAGCGGCCGCTGGGGCCGCGGTGGTTCACAGGAAGATCGCGAGTATAAGGGGATCGGGTACCCGATAAAAAACATTGAACCGCAGCGCCGGGCGGTTCATCGTATATCTACGATAAACGATCCGAGGCTCGACAAACCCTGGGAGAGAGCATGAGCCCAAGCCCGACCGCCCCTGCCCGTGGGGGGAAACGCGGCGCGAGATCAGAAGCCACCGCGAAAGATCTCGACCTGGCCCGGCTGGCCAAGGCGCTCGGTCACCCGGCGCGAGTCGCGATCCTGAAGTTCCTGAGCGCGAGCGGGGAGTGTCAATGTGGCTCGATCGTCGACCAGCTTCCCCTGGCCCAGGCGACGGTGTCCCAGCACTTGAAGGTCCTGAAAGGCGCAGGATTGGTCCGCGGCACGATCGATCCGCCGCGCGTCTGTTACTGCGTGAACCCTGAAGCGGTCCAGCGGCTCAAGACGCTGGTCGAGGAGCTATGAGATGAGTGACGCACCCACCCCGATGGAACCCGTTTCGGAAGCCTGCTGCGACTCCACATGCTGTGGCGGCGAAGCGTCCCGTCACGAGCCTTTGCCTGCCGCGCTCGAATCGTCCGCCGACGTGCGCAACGCCGTGCGCGAGCGCTATGGCGCGATCGCCGAAGGCCGGTCGGCCGGATGCTGCGGGACCGAGTGCGGCTGCAACGGCGGCTCCATCGAAGGCGTGCTCGAGCAGATTGGTTACACGTCGGAGCAGATCGAAAGCATCCCCGCGGAGTCGAACCTCGGCCTGGGATGCGGCAGTCCGCTCCGCGGGGTGGCGCTGCGGCCTGGTGACGTGGTCCTCGATCTCGGCTCCGGCGCCGGTCTCGACGTGTTCCTGGCGGCTCGCGCGGTGGGTCCCCAAGGCCGGGCCATCGGCGTGGACATGACCCCTTCCATGGTCGAGCGCGCCCGGTCCGTGGCCGCCCGTCACGGCATCGACAACGCCGAGTTCCGGCTCGGCGAGATCGAGCATCTGCCGGTGGCCGACGCGAGCGTCGATCTGGTCATCTCCAACTGCGTGGTGAATCTCTCACCGGACAAGGGCCAGGTGTTTCGTGAGGCGTATCGCGCGCTGAAGCCCGGGGGGCAGATGGTGGTGAGCGATCTCGTTCTGGATCGGGTCTTGTCACCCGAGCTCAGACGATCGGTGGACCTGTACGTCGGTTGCGTGGCCGGCGCGGCGCTGCGCGAGGAATACCTGCGGTTGGTCCGCGAGGGCGGGTTCGGCGACGTGACGATCGTCCACGAGTCGGGCTATGACCCCGGACTCTCCGATCTGCCCGAAGAGAGTCCCGAGCGCGCGGCTTTCGGGGCGGTGCGATCGATCACCGTGGCCGCGCGCAAAGGTTGAGGCGGTTTGTATTTCCTTGCTCTCCCCAGGGAGAGTAGGGAGTTGCAGAGGAGCACTGCGTCGCGCTATTCGAACCGAGTCGCTCCCGAAGCGAGGGCCTCGCTGGTAAAGCGTGGCGAGCGCTTCTCGAGGAAAGCGCGGGTTCCCTCGGCCACGTCGGCGCTGGCCCAACACGAGCGCTGAGCGTCGATCTCCGTCTCGAGGCACTCGGCGAGCGAACGCTCGAGCGAAGCCGTCAGCGTGCGCTTGGTGAGCCGAACGCTGGTCTGAGGTGCCGAAGCCAGCCGCGAGGCGACGGCGCGGACCTCGTCGGCGAATTGCTCGTGCGCCACGACGCGATTGACGAGCCCGATGCGCAAGGCTTCCTGAGCGTCGATCAGCTCTCCGAGCCAGCACAGCTCGAGAGCCTTGGCGAGGCCCACGAGCCTCGGCAAGTGATACGCGCCGCCCCAGTCGATGTGCAGTCCGAGGCGCACGAACGTCTCTCCGAGGACGGCGCGGTCCGAGGCGATGCGCAGATCGCAACCGAGCGCCAGGTTGAGCCCGCCGCCGGCCGCGGGACCATTGATGGCGGCCAGTGTCGGGATCGGCAGCGCCGCCAGCCGGCGGGCCGCGAGACGCCCGGCCTCCAGCATGGGAAGGAACTCCTCGTAGGAAGCATCTCGGGATTTGAGGTCGGCCATGTGCTGGATGTCGCCGCCGGCCGAGAACGCTCGTCCCGCGCCGGTGATCACCAACACCCTGACTTCGGCGTCGGCGGCCACACGGTCGAGTGCCGGCACGAGCGCGTCCCGCATGTCGTCCTTGAAGGCATTGAGCTTCTCGGGACGATTGAGGGTGAGGGTGGCGACACGGTCCGCGACGGCGAGCTCGACGAGTTCCGACATGGGTCCTCCGGGAATGGAATCGGACGGGACGGCCGGGCAGGGCAAGGTCGATGGCCGTTGGGCAGGCTACTTCTTTCACTGCTTCCTGACGATGACGTGGGCGGCGGAGCTTCGCGAATGCTCTGCCGGCGCGCTCGGCTCCGATTGCGGGCCCCGAGCGGCGCGTGCGAGAATCGCGGACATGATGCCTCTTCGGACCCGCCTCCGAAGCGACCGGTTGCGCGCCTTCGGGATCGTGGTGATCGCCGTTCTGGCGCTCGCCTCGGCGGGTCACATCTGGCATCACCTCACCGACGAAGCGTGCGAGAACCCGCGGGATGCCTTCCCCCATCCGTGCGCTCAATGCGCCGGTCTTCACGGCGGCGTCGTGGCGGAAGCCATCCAGGCCGCGCCCGCTCCGCGTCTCGTCGATCACGCCGCGGTCTTCCTGGGTCAGGACCTCGATCGCGTCGAACAGTCGCGCGGCACCGCTTCTCCCAGGGCCCCGCCTCTCTCCTAGAGCTCGACGGCGAGCGCCTCGCGCTTCCCGTCCTTTCCGGCCTCGCCGACGAATGCCGCGAGGCCAGACCTCTTGCTCTTGGAGACACAGGAGGACTGTGTGCTCGCTCGCCATCCCTTCTTCGGAGGGGTGCTACGCCTGCTTCCCGCGCTGACGCTCCTCACATGGGCGGCGACGGCCCGTGCCGGCGTCACCAATCCGAACATCTCCATCGTGGGACAGCCGTTTTCGCGTTGGACCGACGACGAAGGCGATCCCGCCGCCCGGCGCGCCACGCTCGACGTCGGGGAAACCGAGGTGATCTATGACGACTACCTCAACCCGTACGCGCGCGGCTTCTTCACGCTGGCGTTCACGCCGGAAGAAGTTGGAGTGGAGGAGGCATACTTCACGCTGCTGCGTGGCTTGCCCGCCGGGCTCACGATCAAGGGCGGAAAGTACCGCGTCGAGTTCGGCAAGCTGAATCCCCTGCATCCGCACGCGGTGCCCTTCGCGGAGCGCCCCCGTGTGCTCGCGGCGTACCTGCCGGGCGAGGCGTCGTTCAACGAAACCGGCCTCCAGCTCTCCGGCCGCCTTCCGAGTCCGGGGGATTGGGCGATCACGGTTTCGGCCGACTGGCTGAAGGGCGACTCCTACCTCATCGATCGCGAATCTTCGGGTGATCCGACCGATCCGCTCGAGCTGGGGGGCGACGACCGCGCCGGCGAGCCGCGGCCCGCAGGAATCGGCCGGCTGTCGGCCTTCGTGCCGATCGACGACCGCTCCGGCCTCGAGCTCGGGGTCTCCGGGACCCAGGGCACCAACAACGTGGCGGCTGCGACCAGGACCACCGTGTGGGGCGGCGACGCCAAGCTCAAGCTGTGGACGTCGGCCAATGCCTATCTCCTCCTCCAGGCCGAGGTCCTCAGCCTGGACCGCGAGAACGCGGCATGGGATCCGGCGGCGGCGAGCTACACGAAGTCGACGGTGACGCCGTTCGGCGGCTACGTGTACGCCGACTACAACTTCGATACCCGTTACAACGTCGGCGCCTCGTACGAACACTTCCAGGAGCCGACCTCGAGCCAGGCCACCCACCAGACATTCGGCGTGTTCGCCGGCCTGGCGCTGCTCGAAGAGTCCACCGCGTTCCGACTGGACTGGAACCACTCGATGCCGGGCAGCGGGTCGTCGTTCCCCGGCGAAGTGAACACGGTCACCTTCCGCGTCATCTTTTCCATGGGCCCTCACAAGGCCCATCAGTTCTAGGAGACTCGTCATGAAGACATGGCTCGCGGCGCTCGCGCTGGGCGCGTCGCTCCTCTGGCCGATCGAGGCCGGAGCGAAGATTCGAGTCGCTGCTTCGATCAACGACCTGGCGTCGATCGCGAACAGTGTGGGCGCCGATCAGGTCGAGGTGTTCGCGATCGCGCGCCCGAACACCGACGTTCACCGTGTCGAGGCCTTGCCCTCGTACATGGTCAAGGTCTCGCGCGCGCAGATCTACCTCAAGGTCGGACTCCAGCTCGACCAGTGGGCGGACCCGATCATCGACGGATCGCGCAACCAGCGACTCACGATCGTGGACTGCTCGCAGGGCGTGCGCGTCCTCGAGGTCCCGACCGGACGAGTCGACGCCTCGATGGGCGACGTGCATCCCAACGGCAATCCTCACTACTGGCTCGACCCCAGGAACGGCGGCGTCATCGCCCGCACCATCGCCGAGGCCTTCGCCAGGCAGGATCCCGCGCACGCGGCGGATTTCCGAAGCCGGGCCGAGGCCTTTGCCCGGGACGCGGAGGCGACGTGGAAGAAGGGCGTGCAGACCGCGTCTTCGCTGCCGAGCAAGGTGGTGTTCACCTACCACCGCTCGTGGTCCTACTTCGCAGACGCCTTCGGTCTCGAAGTCGCGGCCACCGCCGAGCCGGTGCCGGGGATCCCTCCGACCGCGCGGCATCTGGCCGATCTCGTGCAGATCGCCAAGTCCCGCGGCGTGCGCGTTCTGATCAAGGAGCCTTACTTCCAGACCGACGCGTCGAAGTTCCTCGAGCGGCAGGCTTCGGTGAAGACCGCGGCCGCAGCCCCCTCCTGCGACTTGCCCGCGGCCGGAAGCTACTTGGCCCGCTTCGGCACCGTGCTCCAGGCCGTGATCGCGGCTTCGGGCAGAGGCACCCCATGATCGAGGCCATTTCGTTGCCGTTCTTCCAGATCGCCGCGATCTCGGTGCTGGTGCTGGCGGGCATTCATGCCTACCTCGGCTTTCACATCGTGCGGCGCGGCGTGCTGTTCGTGGATCTCGCGCTCGCGCAGATGGCGGCGCTCGGCGTCGCGCTCGGCATCGTGCTCGGCCTCGAGCACAACGAGACAGCGTCCTACCTGCTGGCGCTCGGGATGACGTTCATCGGTGCGGCGGTGTTCTCCTGGCTCCGCGGACGGGCGCGCAACGTGCCGCTCGAAGCCTTCATCGGCGTTGTGTTCGCGACGGCGCAGGCGCTGGTCTTCCTGGTGCTGGAGAAGAGCCCCGCCGGTCCGGAGCACCTGAAGGAGACGCTGGTCGGCACGCTCTATACGGTCGATCCGCATCACATCGCATGGGTCGCCGTTCTCTATACGGCCATCGGACTGGTGCACTTCTTCCTCCGAAAGCCGTTCTTCGAGATCACCACGGATCCCCAGGGGGCGCGCGCCCGCGGGCGGCGCCTCTTCCTGTGGGACCTGCTCTTCTACGCCACCTTCGGATTCGTGGTGACGTCAGCAGTGCAGATCGCGGGCGTGCTGCTGGTGTTCGGTCTGCTCGTCATCCCGGCGATCGCCGGCGTCATGGCGACATCGCGCACGGTTCCCGCGCTGGTGGTGGGCTGGATCTTCGGCATCGCGGCCGGCTTCGTGGGACTGATCGGCTCGGTGCAGCTCGACCTCCCGGCGGCGCCGAGCGTCCTCGTTTCTCTGACCGCGATGCTTCTACTCCAGGGACTGCTGCTGTCGGTCGTGAGGCGGGGGCGATCGCAGGCCGCTCGAGCGTAATGGGCGCGGCACTGCGTTCGTTTCGTCTCACACCAGTTCGACCGCCAGGAGTGACACGTCGTCGCGCAAGCCGCGCCCGCTCCAATCCCGGACCTCGCGCATGAGCTCTGCCGTTCCGCCCGACAGGCTGCGGTGCCGGTGGCGCCGCAACCCAGTGAGGACCCGCTCGCGCCCGAACTCGGCGCCCGAGGCATCCACGGCTTCGACGACGCCATCCGAGGCGAAGTAGAGACGGCTCCCGGCCGCGAGCGACACCCGGTGGTCGCGATACGTCGCATCGGGCAGCACGCCGATCGGAAGATCGAAGCGCCGGATCTCCTCGGGCTCGCCGCCGCGCGGCACGTGGAACGGCGCGCCCTGGCCCGCGGAGACGAAGCGCAGCTCGCGCCTGGGCACGTCGAGGATCCCGTAGACCATCGTGAAGTACTGTCCGGAGTCGGAGTCCATCGGGAACATCCGGTTGAGCCGGGCGGCGACTCGGCGCGGCGACACCAGACGAGGCGTCCTGCGTCCGTTGCGCGCGGCCTCGACCAGGAGAGCCCCGGGCATCGGGTAAGGGCGTAGGGCGTGGTGGAGCGCCACCGACAACATCGCGGCCTTCACGCCGTGTCCGCTGACGTCGATGAGGTAGAACCCCAGGTGCTCCGCATCGAGCGCGAACACGTCGAGCGTGTCCCCTCCGAGACGCTCGCAGGGCTCCACCGACCATGCCACCCGGACGCCTTCGATGGCGGGTGGCGCGGCGGGAAGCAGCGATCGCTGCATGTCGGCCGCGGCTTCGAGGTCCGCTCGCATGCGCGCATTCGCGCGCCGGAGGTGTTCTTCCGCGGCGCGACGGTCAGTGACGTCGCGCAGCAGCGCGATCAGGTAGCTCCCCGTGCTGAGACCCACGACCGAGGCGGAGATTTCCGTGGCGCGGCGTTCCCCGGTGCGCGTCCGGCATTCGACTTCGATGGTGGACCCCATCCCGCGTTCGAGCACCTGGCGTGCGAATGCCTTCAGCTCGTGCGGGTCGTCGGGATAGAGACCCATGAGAGGCATGGACAGGAGCTCGGCATGCTCGTATCCCAGCATCTCGCAGGCGCGGTGGTTGACGTCAACGATCCGGTCGCTGGACGGATCCACCACCAGGATCCCGTCGTTCGAGTGATCGAAGATCTTGCGCAGCGCGTCCTCGCTGCGAACCAGCGCCTCTGCGGCGCGCTCGGCGGCGCGGTTCCAGGCCTCGAGCTCGGCGACTCGAGCGCGCAGTCGATCGAGCTCCAGCGTCGAGTCTTCGATCGACGAAACAGCCATCAAGGCCAAGGTGCACCTCGCTCGCGGTGAGAGGTTGCTGCGGGTGGATGCCGATGGGTGAGATACGTGGATGGTCGGAGACAGATGCCTGCGCCGGACGAGCGCACCCTCCCGGGCCACGTGCGCGGAGGCCTGACAGATGCTTTACTCCCGCGCCATGAAACCTGACCGCTATCGGCTCTATGAAGCATCCGTGCAAGATGTCGAGTTCGATCTGGATTTCCTGCGCAGCATCTACAAGCGCAAACGCGGCACGCCCTTCGAGCGGCTGCGCGAAGATTTCTGCGGCACCGCCCGGCTGGCCTCGACGTGGGTCGAGCGCAAGGCCACGCGCCAGGCATGGGCGGTCGATCTCGACCGCCGACCCATCGACTGGGCCCGGACCCATCACTTGCCGCTGATCGGCGGCGCCGCTCGCAGATTTCGCTTCGTGCGCGCCGACGTTCGTCGCGCGCGCACCCCGAAGGTGGATGTCGTGGTGGCGCTCAATTGCTCGTACTGGGTGTTCAAGCAGCGCGCCCAGCTCGTGGAGTACTTCCGCAGCGTGCGGCGCTCGCTGGCGCCGCGAGGGCTCATGGTGCTCGATGCATTTGGAGGCGATCGAACGTTGCGGGAGATGGTCGAACGCCGCCGCATACGCGGCATTCGCACGCGGACCGGCGAGCGAGTTCCGGCTTTCACCTACGTCTGGGAGCAGAAGAGCTTCAATCCCATCGACTACAACCTGCACGCCGCAATCCACTTCGAGCTCGATGATGGCACCGAGCTGCGCAACGCCTTCAAGTACGATTGGCGCGTGTGGGGACTGCCGGAGATCGACGAGGCGCTGCGCGAGGCCGGGTTCCGCGAGGTCCAGGTCTACGTGCAAGGCTGGGACGATGAGACGAACAAGGCGCTCAGTGTCTTTCGCCGTCGGGTGCGATTCGTGAACCAGGAAGCCTGGCTCGCCTTCATCATCGGCGTGAAGTGACGGCTCGCGTCCGTCGCCTCCGAGGATGATCGACAGCCCGGTGAGGCTCGCGGAGGCGTCGAGGGTTGCCTAGCCGCTCCCGAGCACGATCTCACCGGTGTCCGAGAGGTCGAACTGTTCCGCCAGCGGATGGATCGGCAATCCCGGCATCCGCAGGATCTCACCGGTAATGGGAACCAGGAACCCCGCGCCCGCCGCGAGCTGGATCTCGCGCACGGTGACCAGGAAGTCCTTGGGCCGTCCCAGCAAGGCGGGGTTGTCCGAGAGCGATTGCTGGGTCTTGGCGATGCACACCGGGAGCTTGTCGTAACCCAGCTTGGCGAGCGCCGCCTTGTCGCGGCGCGCGCGCGCGTGGTAATCGACGGCCTCCGCGCCGTACATCTCGGCGGCGACCGTGGCGATTTTCTTCTCGATCGGATCGTTCCAGTCGTAGAGCGGGCGGAAGTGCGGCTTGGCCCGCTTCGCCACCGCCCACACCGCTTCGGCCAGCTCGCAACAGCCCTCGCCGCCTCCGCTGAAGGGCTGGGCGCTGACCGCCGTGAGCCCGTGCACCTCGCAGTGCTCGCGGACCAGCGCGACCTCGTCCTCGGTGTCGGTGGGGAATCCGTTGATCGCCACCACGCAGCGCTGCTCGAACTTTCGGATGTTCTCGATGTGCTTGTCGAGGTTCTCGAGTCCGCGCCGGACGGCCTCGCAGTTGGGCGTGCCGATGTCGTCCATCGGGACGCCGCCATGCATCTTGAGCGCGCGCACCGTGGCCACCAGCACGGTGCAGCACGGGGCAAAACCTCCGTAGCGGCAATTGATATCGAAGAACTTCTCGGCTCCGAGCTCGAAGGCGAAGCCCGCCTCGGTCACCACGGCCTCCGCGTAGGCCATCGCCATGCGGGTGGCGGTGATCGAATTGGTGCCGTGGGCGATGTTGGCGAACGGACCACCGTGCACCACCGCGGGACATCCTTCGGTCGTCTGCACGAGGTTCGGCTTGATCGCGTCCCGCAGGAGCGCCGCCATGGCGCCCACCGCGTGGAGGTCCGAGGCTTTCACCGGCGTTCCATCCGGGCGGTAGCCGACCACGATGCGCCCCAGGCGCTGCTTGAGGTCGGGGATGCCGTCGGCGAGGCACAGGATCGCCATCACCTCGCTGGCCGCCGAGATGTCGAAGCCGGTCTCGCGTGGGACGCCTTCGCTTCTTCCGCCCAGGCCGATCACGATGTCACGCAGCGCGCGGTCGTTCATGTCGAGCGCGCGCTTCCACACCACGCGGCGCGAGTCCATGCCGAGCGGGTTTCCGTGGTGGAGCGAGTTGTCCACCATCGCGGCCAGCAGATTGTGCGCGCTCGAGACCGCGTGGATGTCGCCGGTGAAGTGGAGATTGACGTCGATTGCCGGCTCCACCTGCGAGCGTCCGCCGCCGGAGCCTCCACCCTTGAGCCCGAGATAGGGACCGAGGGATGGCTCACGCAGCGCGGCCATCGCCCGAACGCCGCTCTTGCAGAGTCCCTGCACCAGGCCGACCGAGGTGGTGGTCTTGCCTTCGCCCGCGGGAGTGGGCGTGATCGCGGAAACCAGGATGAGCCGCGCTTCGAGCTTCTTGCCGTCGAGCGCGCTCAGCGAGATCTTCGCCTTGTGTTTCCCGTAAGGCTCGAGATGACGTGAATCGAGCCCCAGCGCTTCGGCAACCTCGGTGATTGGCCTCATGCGGATCGCGACTATAGCGCAGCCCGGCATTCGGTCGTATGGGACCGATGGACCAGTCCGTTACGCTGTCCAGAAATGCCCGAGCTTCCGGATGTCACCCTCTATGTGGAGCACCTCGAGCGGCGCCTGATCGGGCAGCCGTTGGAGCGCGTCCGCATCTCCGGGCTCAACCTGCTGCGCACCGTGGAGCCGAGCTCGGACGATGCCGTCGGTCAACGGGTGCGCGAGCTGCGCCGGCTGGGCAAGCGCATCGTGATCGGGTTCGAGAACGATCTCTTCTTCGTCCTCCATCTGATGATCGCGGGCAGGCTTCACTGGAAAGAGCGCGGCGCGACCGCGGCCGGCAAGACCGGACTCGCGGCATTCGACTTTCCCCACGGGACGCTGACGCTGACCGAGGCCGGCACCAAGAAACGCGCCGGGCTTCACGTCGTCCAGGGCGAAGCCGCGGTCCAGGCGCTCGACCCGGGCGGCATCGAGCCGCTCACGTGCAAGCTCGAGGAGTTCGAGGCTGCGCTCACGCGAGGGAACCACACGCTGAAGCGTGCGCTCACCGATCCCCATTACTTCTCGGGAATCGGCAACGCGTACTCCGACGAGATCCTGCACCGTGCCCGGCTCTCACCCCTGGCCTCGTCCACACGGCTCGCCCCCCACGAGGTGAAGCGGCTTTGGCAGGCGGTCCGTACGGTGCTGGCCGAATGGACGGAGCGGCTCAGGTCGCAGTTCGGCGACGAGTTCCCGGAGAAGGTCACCGCGTTCCGCCCCGAGATGGCCGTGCACGGCAAGTACAGGAAGCCCTGCCCGGTGTGCGGCTCACCCGTGCAACGGATCGTCTATGCCGACCATGAGACCAACTACTGCGCGCGTTGCCAGACGGAAGGCCGGCTGCTGGCCGATCGCTCGCTGTCCCGCCTGCTCAAGTCGGATTGGCCGCGCACGCTCGAGGAGCTGGCGGACTAGGTCGCGGGACCAGCGACTCGCGTCTTGAGCCAGGCCGCGCGCAGGCCATACACCGCGAGCCCGAGCAGCAGCGCGATCACGATATCGCGCAGCTCGTTCACGCTGCTCCGGGTCATCAGCACGAGGCACGCGATCACCGTGAAGGGCACGACCACGGCCGCTGCGGGAACGACGAACGGCGCGGCTTCCGGCTCGCGGCGGCGCAGCGGGAAGACCGCGAGCGCGGTGACGAGGTACTGGACCAGCCGAGTGATCACGTTGAGACCGAGGAGATAGGTGAAGGTTCCCGTGATCGCCAGCGCCACGCCGCCGGTGGTGATCACCACGATCGCCGCCAACGGGGTGAGGAAGCGCGGGTGCAGCCCCGCCAGGGATGCCGGCATGTGCCCGCGCTCGGCCATCGCGAACAGCACGCGCGGACCTGCGAGCGTGGAGCCGGCGAGCGTGCCCAGCGTCGACACGAATGCTCCGAGCGCGATCACGCCCCCACCCACGCCACCGGCGAATCGAGCCGCCGCGTCGGCCAGCGGCCGCTTCGAGCTGGCCAGCTCCGGAAGTGTTCCAATGCATACGGTCTGGATCAGGACGTAGAGCAGCGTCGCCGCTCCGATTCCCATGAGCAGGGCGAACGGGGCGTCACGGCGGGGGTTCTTCATCTCTCCTGCCGTCACCACCGCGGCCTCGAATCCGCCGAAGGCGAAGATCAGCTGAAAGACACTCTGCGTGATGAGCTCACCGCCCGGCGCTGGACCCGCAAACCGATGCGGCTGGATGAACGAGAGCCCGAACGCGATGAAGAGCAGGAGCGGAAGGAGCTTGACGACCGTGAGCATCGCGCACACCCCGGCCCCTTCACGAACCCCCGTGGCATTCAGAACAGCGAGCGCCAGCATCGCCAGGACCATGATCGCGGTGTGGATGGGACCGGCGGAAGCGGCCGGCCAGAAATAGGCGAGGTAGTCGGCCATGATGTTGGCGATGATCGCGAGGGAAGTCATGCGCGTCACCACCATCAGCCAGCCGACGACGTACCCGGTCATCGGCCCGAAGGCTTCGCTCGCGTAGAGATAGGGCCCGCCGCTCCCCGCAAAGCGGCTCGAGACCTCGGCAAAGCACAGGGTGATGCACGCGATCACCAAAGCACAGCCCACGTACGCCAGCAGCGACCATGGCCCCGACTGGCCGAAGACCCGCGCGGGGAGCCCGAAGATGCCGGAGCCCACGATCATGTTGATCATGAGCGCCACCATGGTCCATCTCCCGATGGCCCGGACGAGCTGCTGGCGCGGCGGAGAAGCGACGCCGAGGACCGCGACCGACGGCGGGGAGGCGGGCGTCATCGCGACAATCTAACGCGCGTGCGGCTTCTCTTCCATCAGCGCCATGAAGTTGCCTTCGGTGTCGCGAAAGAACGCCAGCCACAGGTCGCGATCGCCGAGGTCTGCGACCTTGTGAGGGTCGCCCTCGGACTTCACGCCGGACTCGACCAGCCGGGAGTGAAAGCCCTCGATGTCGGTGGTGTCGAAATAGATCGTCGAGCTCGGGTGATCGAACTCCGGGGTCTCCGCGATCCCCAGCATCAATCGCGTGCCGCCGCAGTCGAAGAACGACATCTTGGGCACGCTGAAGAGATGACGGAGACCGAGACGGTCACGGTAGAAGGCCGTCGCGCGATCGATGTCCTTGACGATGATCGCGATCTGGCCGACGCGCCGGATGCGCAGGTCGGTGGCGGCGGTCATGCTCCCTCCTGTCCATGAGTCACTGTCGGTGAAATTCGGTCTTTACTTAGCTATGCTAACGATGCAGGATGATGGCGTGAGCCGTCAAGCGACATCTCGGGCGCGCGCCTCGTTGCAGCGCGACGTGGCCGACCACCTGCATTCGGCCGCCATTCATCTGCTGCGGGGGCTGCGCAAGGTCGACCGCGCCACGGCCGTCGGCCCCGCGAGGCTCTCGGCGCTTTCAGTCATCGTCTTTGGCGGACCCGTCACGCTCGGATCACTGGCCGAGGCCGAGCAGGTCACGGCGGCCACCATGAGCCGCATCGTCGCCGGCCTCGAATCGAGCAGACTCGCCACGCGCCGCGTGGATCCCAGCGACCGGCGCGTCATCCGCATCGAGGCCACGGCGCGCGGGCGACGGCTGCTGGAAGAGGGGCGCGAGCGGCGCATCGAGCATCTTCGCGCGCGGCTCATGAAGCTCGGCGATGACGATCTGGCGCTGCTGGCTCGCGCCAGCGAGATACTCGAGCGCATGGCCCGCGAGATGCGCTCGGCCTAGAGGCGCTCGACCAGGACTGCCATCCCCAGGCCGCCGCTCACGCACAGCGTGGCGAGCCCGTAACGGCCCTTCACGCGATTCAGCTCGTGGAGCAGAGCCACCAGAATCCGGTTCCCGCTCATGCCGGTCGG
>DASTBI010000194.1 GCA_035712145.1 Candidatus Eisenbacteria bacterium
CTTCCCACCACGCCGGCGATGGTGCGGATCTGATCGACCAGTGCCTGGAACTGATCGGGATAGAGCGACTGGGGTCCGTCCGACAGCGCATGGTCGGGGTCCTGATGCACTTCGACGATCAGGCCGTCGGCGCCGGCGGCGATCGCGGCGCGCGCCATCGGCGCCACTTTGTCGCGGATGCCGGTGCCGTGGCTCGGGTCCACGATCACCGGCAGGTGAGACAGCTCCTGGACCACCGGGATGGCGTTCAGGTCGAGCGTGTTGCGCGTGTAGGTCTCGAAGGTGCGGATGCCGCGCTCACAGAGGATGACCTGGCTGTTGCCCTGCGACAGGATGTGCTCGGCGCTCATCAGCCATTCCTCGATGGTCGACGCCAGGCCGCGCTTCAGCAGCACGGGCTTGCCGGCGTGCGCCACCTCGCGCAGCAGGGCGAAGTTCTGCATGTTCCGCGCGCCGACCTGGAGCACGTCGGCGTAGCGCGCGACGAGTGTCACGAGCTGCGTGTCGAGCACCTCGCTCACCACCGCGAGACCGTGAGCGTCGGCGGCGCGGCGCAGCAGCTTGAGCCCCTCCTCTCCCAGACCCTGGAACGAGTAAGGCGAGGTGCGCGGCTTGTAGGCGCCGCCGCGCAATACGGTGGCGCCGGCGCGCGCCACCGCTTCGGCCACGGTGAAGGCCTGAGCCTCGCTCTCCACGGAGCATGGGCCGGCCATGATCACGAGCTGATCGCTGCCGACCGCGCAGCGTCCGACCGAGATCACCGTGTCACGCGGCTGGAACACGCGGCTCACGAGCTTGAAGGGGACCGGTATCGGCGCGACCGACTGGACGCTCGGCCAGCCACGCACGAGGTTCCAGTCGACCGGCGCGCCGTCGCCCACGGCGCCAAGGCGCACCGTGCCTTCGTGGTCGAAGCGGTGGACCGCCAGGCCGAGCATGCGAAGCCGGGCGGCGACGTCCGCGGTCGCGGCTTCGGTCACGCCCTTTTTCAGCACGACGAGCATGCGTTTGTCTCGTCAGGGACCAACGATGAAGCCCACGCCGTGGGGCGTGGGCCTTGAGATGTCACGGTGACCGGTACCGATCAGCGAGCTCGAGCACGCCCCCGAATGCGTCGCACGCGACGCCAGCGCCAGATCCAGAGGGCTCGATCGATGTGCACGGTGCAGATCTCCTTTCGACGGCCGGAAACGGTACATCGCCGCCTGCATAGCGTCAACGCGCGCGGTGCCGCTTCACTTGTCACGCCCTCTCAATGCGCGCTGGCGCAGCCACGCGTCCATCAGCGTGAGAGCCATCATGCTCTCGGCCACCGGCACGACGCGCGGGCAGATACAGGGATCGTGGCGTCCCTGGATCTCGACGGTGGTCGTGCCTCCGCCCTGCTTCGCGGCGGTCTGCGGACGGGCGATGGACGTCGCGGGCCGAACGGCCACGCGCACCACGACGTCGGCCCCGTTGCTGATCCCGCCCGAGATTCCACCGGAGAAATTACTGAGGAACCGCTCACCGTCGAACACGTCGTTGGTCTCGGACCCATGCTTCCCGGCCATCTCGAATCCACCGCCGATCTCGACGCCCTTGGTGGCGGGGATCGAGAGCATCGCGAGGCCGAGCACCGCGTCGAGCTTGCTCATCGTCGGATCCCCCCAGCCGGCCGGCACGCCGCTGGCGATCACTTCGACCACGCCGCCGACCGAGTCCTTGTCGTCGCGCGCCCTCTCGATGATCGCCGCCATCCGGACCGCCGCCTCGGCATCGGGACAGCGCACCGGATTCTTCTCGGCCTCGTCCCAGTCGCGGCGCGCGGCCTTCACGTCCTTCACCTGCACGGTTCCGCCCACGATCCGCACGCCCACGGTGGCGAGCGCGGTCTTCGCCAGCGCGCCGGCCGCCACGCGCCCGATGGTCTCGCGCCCCGAAGAGCGGCCTCCGCCCCGGTGATCGCGCACGCCGTACTTCGCGAACGTGCTGTAGTCGGCGTGGCCCGGACGGAACACGTCGCGCAACGCGTCGTAATCCTTCGAGCGCGCGTCCGTGTTGCGCACCAGCATGGCGATCGGCGTTCCCAGCGTGACGCCCTCGAAGATCCCGGACAGGATCTCGGCTCGGTCGCCTTCCTGGCGCTGCGTGGTGAGCGCGCTCTGGCCGGGACGCCGCCGGTCCAGCTCGCGCTGGATGGCGCCTTCCTCGATCGCGATCCCCGGCGGCATGCCGTCCACCACCACGCCCACTCCGGCGCCGTGGGACTCGCCGAAGGTGGTGACCACGAACAATCGTCCGAAGGACGAGGACATCGGCTCGATCAGCGGCGCGCGCGCCCGCGAGCGCGTTCCGGCGCTCCGAGCGTGCGTGCGATCAGCGCGCCTTTCGCGTCGCCGTCGCGTCCGTGGAGCGCCTGCTGCGCCGCATTGGTCCGCTTCCGATAGGCCAGGTGGTCCTCGACCATGCGCTCGAATTGGCGCATGTAGGTGAAGCGGATCGCTGCGCGCGCTTCCGCGACCCAGGGCTTCACCCGCTCCCAGGTCACGATGTCCTCGCCGGTGTGATCGAAGAACAGCTCGGCATGGAGCACGCCGCGATTGACGAGCGCGGCGACCATTTCCCAGTACGCCAGCGTCATGCGCAGGTACTGGTCGGCGTCGGAGAACTTGAGGTAGCCGGGACCGATCTCCTCCCAGCTGCTCGCCTTGAATTCGGAGAGGACCCAGGCGCGGGCCTTGCGGAGCTGGGGTTCACGGCGCAGCTCGTAGAGGTGGAGCAACAGCTGGGCATCGGCGTGGGTGGCCTTGCGCATGGCTTACCTCCTGTCGGTGGGGGCCCGCGGACTCTAGCAAGCCGAGACCACCCGCCAAAAGCGGAGCGCCCGCATGGTTGCGCGGCCGTTGGGGTAGCCCTAGAGTGCCCTCGTGCTCGACCGATTGCGCGCGTGGGTGATCGGAGCCCCCAAGAACCTGCTCGATCCCCACATCCACCACTCCCTCGCGCTCATCGCGTTCTTTGCCTGGGTCGGGTTGGGATCCGACGGCCTCTCTTCATCGTCCTACGGTCCCGAGGAAGCCTTCCTTCAGCTCGGCGCGCACCGCCATCTGGCGCTCTACCTGGTCGTGGCCATGGTGGCCACGATCTTTCTGATCTCGGCGAGCTACAGCTACATCATCGAGCTGTTCCCGAGCGGTGGCGGCGGCTACCTGGTCGCCACCAAGCTCCTCGGGACCGTGCCCGGCGTGGTCTCCGGCGCGGCGCTGGTGGTGGACTACGTGCTGACGATCGCGATCTCGGTGGCATCGGGTGTGGAGGCCATCTTCTCGTTCCTTCCACCCGAGCTGGCGGTCCTCAAGCTGCCCTCCAAGCTGGTCATCGTGATCGGGCTCACCACGCTCAACCTCCGGGGTGTCAAGGAATCCGTCCTGGTGCTCACGCCGATTTTCCTCGGCTTCATCTTGAGCCACGTCACGCTCATCCTGTTCGGAATCTTCACGCACACGAACGTGATGGGCCACATCCTGACCGACACCGTCACCGACACCCAGCTGGCGGTCGGCGAGCTCGGCTGGCTTGGCGTGGCGCTCGTCTTCCTGCGGGCGTTCTCGCTCGGCGGCGGGACGTACACCGGCATCGAGGCAGTGAGCAACAGCACCGAGATCCTTCGCGAGCCGCGCGCCGAGACCGGACGGCGCACCATGTTCTACATGGCGGTCTCGCTCGCCTTCACCGCAGCCGGGATCCTTCTCTGCTACCTGCTCAACAACGTCCAGCATGAGCCCGGCCGCACGCTGAACGCGTCGCTATGGACGACGCTGGCCAGCCACTGGCGGATCGGCGGCTTCGAAGTGGGCAACTGGGTGGTGGTGTTCACGCTGGTCACCGAAGGGGCGCTGCTGTTCGTCGCCGCTCAGACCGGGTTCGTCGCGGGACCACGCACGTTGGCCGCGATGGCAGTGGACACCTGGGTGCCCAAGCGATTCGCTCATCTCTCCGAGCGCCTGGTCACCCAGAACGGCGTGGTCGGCATGGGCGTGGCGGCCGTCCTCGTCCTCCTCTATACGGGCGGCATCGTGAGCGTGCTGGTGGTCATGTACTCGATCAACGTGTTCCTCACCTTCACGCTCACCCAGCTCGGCATGGTGCGCCACTGGTGGAACGCGCGCCGCTCGCAGGAGCACTGGAAACGCCGCTTGTGGGTGGCCACGCTGGGCGTGCTGGTGACCGGCACGATCCTCGTCGTCACCTCGACCCTCAAGTTCCTCGAAGGCGGCTGGGTGACGCTGGTGGTGACAGGAGCGCTGATCGTCTATTGCTTCGTGGTGCGCGGTCACTACCGCCGGGTGCGGCGCATGCTGGTTTCGCTCGACAAGGTGCTCACCAACCTCCCGCTCCCGCCGCCGCGGCAGATGCCCGAGCTCGCGCCTGACGGACCCACCGCCATCATCCTGGTCGAATCCTACGCCGGGCTTGGCATCCACACGGTGCTCTCGGTGCAGCGGCTGTTCCCGCGCCACTTCAAGAACTTCGTGTTCTGCTCGGTGGGACTCGTGGACTCCGGCCGTTTCAAGGGGAACGCCGCGGTGCAGGACCTCGAGTCGCGCGTCCGGACCGATCTCGAGAAGTACGTGCGCCTCGCCCAGCGCATGGGGTATTACGCAGAATACCGCTTCACCATCGGCACCGACCTGATCGAGGAGCTGGAGTCGATGTGCATCGACCTCATGAAGGAGTTCCGGCGCCCGGTCGTGTTCGCGGGGCAGCTCGTCTTCCAGCGCGAGAATATCTTCACCCGCTCGCTGCACCACGAGACGGCGTTCGCCGTCCAGCGCCGCCTGCAGTTCCGCGGCGTGCAGGTGATCATCATGCCGATCCGCGTGTGGGAGCCGAAGAAGGCCGCCTGACCCCGCCCGAGCCGGATCCGCCCTCCCCTCCGGCGGCCTCGAGGCGGTAGTATTCGCGCTCCTTTGAAGGCAACCCCCCGATGAAAGGACGCACCGCATGAATCCCCAGACCGCCGCCGGCCAGGCCGCCGACGTCTCACCCGAGCAGTTCGACAAGCTCAAGGCCCAGCTCCGCGGGCCGTTGCTCAAGGCCGGCGACCCCGGCTTCGAAGACTCGCGCACCGTATGGAACGCGATGATCCAGCGCCGCCCCGCGATGGTGGCGCGCTGCCTCGGGGTGTCGGACGTGGTGACCGGGGTCCGCTTCGCGCGCGAGAACGGCCTCACGCTGTGCGTGAAGGGCGGCGGGCACAACATCGCCGGTCTCGCGGTGTACGACGGCGGATTGATGCTCGACCTCGGGCTCATGCGCGGCGTGTGGGTGGATCCACGCGAGCGCATGGCGCGCGCACAAGCCGGCTGCCTGCTCGGCGACGTGGATCGCGAGACCCAGCTCCACGGCCTTGCGGCCGCGCTGGGCTTCGTCTCCAACACCGGGATCGCCGGCCTCACCGTGGGCGGCGGCATGGGCTACCTCAGCCGGCGCGCAGGCTGGACCTCGGACACCGTCACCGAGATGGAGGTCGTGACCGCGGAGGGCAAGATCGTGCGCGCCAGCGAGCGGGAGAATCCCGACCTCTTCTGGGGCCTGCGCGGGGGCGGCGGCAACTTCGGCATCGTGACTCGCTTCGATTACCGTCTCGAGGCTTTCGGCCCCGAGATCATCGCCGGCGCCATCGCCTGGCGCGACGAGAAGGCGCCCGAGGTGCTCGAGCTCCAGCGACAGATCATGGCCGATGCGCCGCCCGAGCTCACGGTGGTCTCCGGAATGCGCAAGGCGCCTCCCGCGCCGTGGCTGTCCAAGGACGTGCATGGGCAGGGAATCGTGCTGATCGTGGTTTGCCACAGCGGAGACGTGGCGGAAGGCGAGCGCCTGATCGCGCGGCTCAAAGCGCTCGGCGGGACGGTCGGCGACGTGCTCCAACGGCGGACCTACGTCTCCCAGCAATCGCTGCTCGACGCCACGCAGCCCAAGGGCCGACGTTACTACTGGAAGTCGGAGTACCTCCCATCGATCGGCACCGAGCTGTTCGAGAAGAGTGTTCGGAGCGCGCGAGCGATCGCCTCGCCGCACTCCGCGATCCTGCTCTTCCCGATCGGCGGGGCGCTCAACCACCTCCCGGTCGACCATTCGGCAGTCGGCAACCGCGACGCGCAGTGGCTGATCAACATCGCCGCCTCGTGGGAGAAGCCGGAGGAGGACTCCACGCACATCGAGTGGGCGCGGTCCACGTGGCGCGACATCCGCCCGTTCTCGACCGGCGGCACCTACATCAATTTCCTCACCGAGGAAGAGAGCGACGAGCGCATCCAGGCGGCTTATGGGCCGAATCTCGCCCGGCTGGTCGAGATCAAGCGACGCTGGGACCCCGAGAACGTGTTCCGGACGAACAAGAACATCAAGCCCTAGCGGACGGTCCTCAACGCGATCGCGTCGCTTGCGGCGTCTGCCTGGCTAGGGCTCGAGCTTCTGGATCGAGAGCACCTGGACGATCGTGCCTGCCATGCAGATGCTCGCCATCTCCGGCTTCTCACGCGCCGAGAATTTCACGCGCAGGCCCTCGACCTGGAACTCGGCGTCCTCCACCGGCCATAGCATGCGCCCGTCGGTCGTGGTGATCCGCCAGATCTTGGGGCACTCCGGACCGACGCCCTGGTGGATGACGCCCTCGCCGTCGAAAGAGCCCGGCTCAGGTGGTGTTTGCTTCGGACAGGGCCCGGCACCCATCGCGAGCAGAGCCACGAGCAATATGCGCCTCATGAGAGGGTTCCTTTCTAACGCAGCTCGACAACGCCGCGTGGACATTTCATGGTGGCCATCAAGCGTGGCGCATCGCCCCTCCCGACTTCCAGGTCGAGGTCCAGCGCCGCCAGCGCGGAGCGCACACGCAAAGGATCGGGGTGCTCGGCGCGCAGCGTCTGCAGCATGCAGCCGCGCGCCGCACCCATGGAAGGGTGAGGTGTATCGCCCCAGTCGATGAAGAAAGGAATCAAGCCATCGAGCCTCGATGCGTCGGCGCCGAGAGTACGCCAGGCCAGCCACGACCCATCCGGGGTGCGCCGCCCTCCACTCTTCGGTTCGCCGAGCTCGACCCCCGCCTCCCGCGCTTGCCGGCTCACTTCATCCAGATTCGAAGCCTTGGCCACCCAAGTGGCGAGATGTAGCGCAGTTTGGTCGCCGACACCCAGGAAGCGCCGTTCGGGTGGCACCGCCTGCTCGGGGTCTGGCGCCAGCAGCTCCAGGTACCGGCCATCGCCGAGAGACAGGAGCGCGTTCTGCGTTCCACGCCCTTCGTGACGCCCCCCCGGCGAAGGTCTCGAGCCGAGCCGCTGCTCGAGCTCGGCCATGCCCGACTCCAGTGAAGGAGCGACGACGATCAGATGGTCGAGCTGGCCCACGGCCTCTCCTTTCGCCGCAGTCGAAACAGCTCGAGGTCGAGCCGCGAACGGCCGTCGAGCAAGAGCTCGGCGGCCACTTCGCCGATCGCGCTCGAGAATTTGAAGCCATGACCCGAGCAGGCCGAGATCATCAGCAGCCGCTCGTGCTCGGGATGGAGGTCGATGACGAAGTGCCCGTCGGGCGTGTTGGCGTACATGCACACCACCGCGCGCGCGAACCGGCCGGCCGCATCGGGCATGTAGGTCTCGAGCCGGCGGCGCAACGCCTCGCTCTCGGCTTCGCCCGCGTCCCGGTCGATGGTGTCCGGATCGGCGGCGGCTCCTTCCCCATGCGTGGCCACCTTGATCAGTCCGTGGAACGCCGGGAATCCGTAGAAGAAGCGGTCCGGCTCGGGCTCCCACAGGTAGATCGGCAATCGGTCGGGCTCGAACATCTCGGCACGCGCGCGCGGCTCGAACCAGAAGAGCGGCTGTCGCGCCACGATGAGCCCCAGCGGCACATCGGGCAACAAGCGCTCGAGCCAGGCGTTGGTGGCCAGGACCAGGCGCTCCGTCCGATACAGCGCGCGCGCCGTGATCAGCTCGAATCCTTCGCCGTCACGGCGCCACGACCGGACCGGCTCGTCGACGTGCAGCTCGGCGCCGTCCTTCGCCGCGGCGGCGAGATGCGCCTGCACGCAGGCCTCCGGGAACAGGACGCCGGCGCGCGGCTCCCAGATCGCCACCATGTCGTCCCGCGGCAGCAGCGCCGGGAATCGGCGGCGGATCTGGCCGGCGTCCAGGCGCTCGAACGGCAGCTGGTGCGTCTCGGCGCTGGCTCGCGCCCCACGCACGAGGACGCCGTCCTCGGGACCGATCATCAGCCCGCCAGTCACCCGCATGAGCGAGCCGCCGCAATCCACCTCGAGCTCGCGCCACAACGAATAGGCGCGCTGGACCAGCGGGACGTAGCGCGGATCCTCGAAGTACGCCTCGCGGATGATGCGGGTCTCCCCGTGCGACGAGCCGAGCGCGTGAGGCGGTGAGAAGCGATCGAAGCCGACCACGCTCACGCCGCGACGGGCGAAGTGACGCGCCGCCGCGCTGCCCATCGCTCCCAGCCCGACGACCGCGACGGCGTAGGTCACGCTCACCGCCGGCCGACCTTGGTTTCGGGCTCGGTGGTCGGGACGAGCAGCACGGGACGATCGCAGCTCGCGAGCAGGCGAGCGATCCGCGGCCGGATGCGAATGCTCCCCAGCGGCCCGCGGCGCACGACCGGCACCACGATCAGATCCGTGCCGCTCGAATCGAGCGGCTCGGTCGAGTCGAGGTCGGCGACGAGATCGCTCACCTGCATGGCCAGCGGACGGGCGAGGCGCGCCAGGAAGCGCTGGGCATCGGCGGTCTTCTGCTCCGGGGCCTTGACCAGCATCGCGCGACGCAGCGGGCGGCTCCGGCCGGAGGCGATCAGCACCGGCACGCGGGCGCCTTCCAGCACCGTCGACATCGTGCGGCTCATGCCCTTGCCGCCGTTGCCGAGAAAACGGTCGATCCATGCCGGACGAGGCCGCGCGGGGAACACGATCATCTGGCTCAGCAGCTCGTCCTGCTCATGCAGGATTTGCGCGCCGGCATTGCCGTAGCGCACGCGAAGCTCGGCCTCCTCCAGCCCCGCGGCGCGCTGGCGGCGATGCAGGCTCCAGCCGAGCCGCTCGGAGTGCCGCGCGTCGACCGCGACGCCGAGCAGCGTGATGCGCGCTTCGAGCGCGCGCGCCAGGTAGCGCGCGATCTCGAGCCGTCCGGCTGGACCGCGGCCGTCGTCGGCGACCAGGAGCGATGCGGGCGGCGGGTCGAGGAAGTGCCAGCGCTGCATCGTGACCCACACGTCCTTTTCCGGAAGCTCCTGCTGCGGAGGCAGCAGCGCCTCGACCAGGACGCCCTCGGATCGTGGCGCCGGCGAGGAGGCGGGATGCACCTCGGCGCGACGCGCGAGCTGGACTCGCACACGCCGCAAGGCGCCGGCGAAGCGCTGCTCGACGACCGTTCCGCTGCCGAGTGTCGGTTGTCCTTCGGGCGGCTGGGCCGACGACACGGTCAGGTCCTCGGGGCGCAGCAACAGGTACGCGGGCGATCCTTCTTCGAACGGCGCCGGTGGCCTGACCCCGATATCGAGGCCTTCGAAGTGCACGTGCCCCCCGCGCATCCGCCCCATCAGCACCGTGCCGCTGCCGAGAAAGGTGGAGGCGAACAACGTGCGCGGGCGGGCGTACAGATCCTCGGCGCGTCCCACTTCCACGAGACGGCCACGGTCCATGAGGCCCACGCGGTCCGCGAGCTCGAAGGCTTCGTCCTGGTCGTGGGTGACCAGCACGGTCGTGATCATCAGGCGGTCGTGGATGGCGCGCAGGCTGCGGCGCAGCTGGTGGCGGATCTTGACATCGAGCGCGCCGAAGGGCTCGTCGAGCAGCAAGACCTTGGGCTCGTAAGCGAGCGCGCGAGCGATCGCCACGCGCTGCTGCTGTCCGCCCGAGAGCTGGATGGCTTCACGGTCGCCGAAGCCCGGCAGCCCGACCAGATCGAGCAGCGCCTCCCGGCGCTTCTGTCGCTCGGCGCGAGGCACGCCGCGCACCCGCAGGCCGAATTCGATGTTCTGCGCCACGGTCATGTGGCGGAAGACCGAGTAGTTCTGGAAGACGAATCCGGTGCCGCGCCGCTGAGGCCGCACGCCGGTGACGTCGCGCCCCGAGAGCAGGATGCATCCTTCATCGGGAGTCGTGAGCCCGGCGATCAGGCGCAGCAGCGTGCTCTTGCCGCTTCCGCTCGCGCCGAGCAGCACGAACAGCTCGCCGGGCGCCACCTCGAGCGACACGCGGTCGAGCACGCGGTGGGCGCCGAAGCGCTTGGAAACATCCTGGACCCGGATCCCCATCAGCGCTTTTCCGCGCGCCGCGTCTGGTTGAGGAGCAGGAAGAAGATCACGAATGAGAGCGCGGCCAGCACCGCAGCCACCGCGTTGGCGCCCGCCAGGTTGCCGGCCTCGAACTGGGCGAAGATGTACAGTGGCGCCGTCTGCGTGCGGAGCCGCAGGTTCCCGGACACGAGCACGGTGGCGCCGAACTCGCCCAGCGAGTGCGCAAAGGTGAGCAGCGCGCCGGTGAAGATGCTGCCGCGCAGCGCCGGCAGCGTGACGTGCCAGAAGGTCTGCCAGCGCGAGGCCCCGATCGTCGCCGCCGCTTCTTCGTACGTGATCTCCAGCTCGTCGAGCAGCGGCTTCACCGCCCCGAGCATGTACGGGAAAGTGACGAACAGGTGGGCCAGCAGCACCCCGATCGGCGTGAACATCGGCTGGAGGCCATAGGGCTCGAGCGCCTTGCCCAGGAGCCCGATGGGCCCCCACAGCAGCAGCAGCGACGTCCCCACCACCACGGTCGGAATCGCGATCGGCAGATTGACGACCGTGTTGAGCGCGCCGCGACCGGTGAAGTGGAATTTGCTGAGCACGTAGGCGGCGAAGGTGCCGAGCACGGCGTTGAGGATCGCGGTCGCGAACGCGATCAGCACGCTGAAGCGCATCGCGAACTGCGACTCCTGGGTCATGAGCGCTTCCTTGAAGGCCACGACTCCGCCGCGGAACGCGAACACGAAGACTGCCGAGAGCGGCATGAGGAGCAGGGGGAGCAGCAGCCCCACCAGCAGCGCAACAGGCAACGCCGCTTCCGGAAGACGCCACGGATTCCGGCGCGCGGGGCCGACGGCGGCGATCTGGCTCATCGGTCGATCTCCTCGAGCACCCGATCCCGCCATACCCCCTCGACGATCTGCTTCTTCACCTGCTTCCACCCTCCGAGGTCGGCGATGAAGAAAGGATCCGTGATCTTCCCGAACCCCGAGTCCTCACCCACCAGCTCGTCGTTCACGCTGCGGAAGCCGTTGTGCACGAACATCCGCTGCGCCGGCTCCGACCACAGGAACGATGCAAGGCTGTCGAGCAGGGGCCGCTCGCGAAGCCCGACATTCTTCTTCACCACCACCAGCGTGTGCTCGGTGAAGATCGTGCTCCTCGGGTAGACGATCTCGCCGTGCAGCTTGTCGCGCGCCCGATCCCACAGCCCTTCCTGCTCGTAGGTGATGAGCGCGTCGCCGAAACCCAGATCGAACTGCGTGCGCGCGGCGCGCGCCGAAGCCGCCTGCGCGACCACGTTCTTCCAGATGCCGAGCAGCATGCGGTAGCCCGCCTCGGGGTCGTCCGGATTCGCCCGTTGTCCCGCGCCATACTCGGCGGCGATCGCCCAGTTCGCGGCGCCGGAGGTGAGCGGATCGGGATGCACGACCCCGATGCCGGGGCGCGCGAGGTCGGCGAAGTCGCGAATGTTCCTGGGATTCCCCTGGCGCACCACGATCACGATCGGCGTGCGGTTCACGACGCCCTCGTGCGGCAGGTTGCGCCAGCTCCCCTCCTCGACCACGCCGGCATCGACGAGCCGCTGTGCATCGGCCTCGAGCGCGAGCAGGGCCAGCTCGACCGGCACTCCCATGATCATCTGGTTGGTGATCGTGCCCGATCCGGCGAAGGAGGAGATCATCTCCACGTTCTCCTTCGTCGCGGCGTTCCACTGACGCCGGAAGGCCGGGAAGACGTCATGGGTGATGGAGTGGTCGAGGATGCTGAACCCGTAGAACACCACGGTGCGCGGAAGGGCGGCCTGAGCGCGCATCGGCAGCCACGGCCAGATGCCGTAGACGAGGAGTCCCCCCATCACGATCACGGCGAACGTGCCTTTGATGCGCTGCCACAAGGCGCCATTCATGGGATTGCGTGAAATCCCTCTCTCGACCGCCGCTCGGTGGGGAGCGCGGCGCACATCCTAGGGGATGTCGAGCATTCCCCCAAAGCGCTCTGCCGCTCACGGCGCGGCATCCGCCGCTGGATCAGGGACGGTGGGTGCGCCTCAGGCGCTGCACGCGCTCCACGCCACCGTGGCGCGTGACCAGAACGACCTCCGAGCCCGGAGCACCTTCGAGTCGAGACTCGGCGTCATCTCCCTCCTCGTCCGCGAGCGTCACGCCGTCGATCGAGACCACGACGTCGCCGACCGTGATCCCGGCGCCCGATGCCGCGGATCCGCGCGCCACGGCGGCCACGCGCATGGCACCCCACCGGCGCTCGAGTCTCAGGCCGACGTGGCTCGAGGCGAAGGCGCGCGGCTCTCGTCCCGGCCTGGGCTCGAGCCACAGGACCTGGTTTCCGTAATCGAGGATGACGCGAAAGCGCTCGAGAAAGGTCGCACCCAGGAGCCCATGGATCCGCTCGGGGAGCGTGCCGCCGATGTCCGGCAATGCCCGGCGCGGAGCGATGCCGGCATCCACGCGGCTGATGGCGAGCGGGGGCGACGCCGCCGTGAGCTGCAGCCGAGGCACCACGGTGGCGCTCATGCGCGACGTGCCGAGCAGCGTATGGATGGGCACGTCGCGGAGCCAGGGCCAGGAAGGCGCGTGCGCCACGCGCTCGGCGATCACGTCGTCGAAGATGACGCAAGCCGAGGCGCCGGTGTCGAACAGCAGGGTCAGCGACGATCCGCACCACGTGCCATCCAGCTCGCACGCGCGAGCGTCCACGAGAATACGCCCGCCATCGAAGAGCCGGAACGGCACCGCAACGCCGTCTTTGGGAAGCACCGACGGGTACGCGGCCCGGGAACGTCGCACACGGCTCTCACGGGTCAGATCGCCGCGCGACGCGGAGTCACGCGCGACGACGGCGAGCCGCGGCGGAACGATCGCCCACTCGGAACGCGCGTAGTCGAGCGCGAGCGCCTTGTCCTGGATCATGCTGGGGCCGAGCAGGCCGATGACTCCGGCGTCGAGCAGCGAATCCTCGACCACGCCGCCAATCACCATTCCCGGAATCGATGACGATCCGAGCCGGATCGAGCTGAGAGGGCGGCGAACGATCTGGTAGAAGCTGCCGCCCGTCATCGTCGTGTCGACCTGGAGCCGGTTCCACGCCGACTCGGTCACCACCAGGCCGGGTGCGCCGGTGTCGAGCACGAGAAGCCCGGAGACCGACCGGCCCGACATCCGCAGCGTGGCATCGACGAGCACCTGGCCACGCTCGATGCGCACGGGAACGCGCTCGGTTCCCGGCGGCCACGACGACGACTCGGCGGGACCGCGAAAGGTGATGTCGGCACCCACGGCCGGCGCGCCGCACATCCACGCCATGAGGACGCAGACGGCGAGCGTCCGGTCCGCCGGGACCCTCAACCCATGCCCTTTCCGGGCATCGTCCGCTCGGTTCAGGCCGTTCCCCGCCGCGCCGGGTGATCGTCCGCGGGCGAGGGATGGATGCGCTCCTGCACCTGGCGGCGGAATTCCAGGGGGCTCGCGATGCGATCGAAGACTTCGTGGGTCCCGCCCGTGCCTCGAATGACCACTTTCCCGTATCCCGCCATGCGCCCGGCCAGGCTCTGGTCGACGCCGATGCTCTCCACTTTGGTGAGCATCAGCTCCACCGTGTTGCGCGCCACGATGCCGGTCTTGATCAGCACCCGATGGTTGGTCACCGCGATCTCCACGGATGACCGGCGCAGCACGCCGATCAGCACAGAGGCGGCGGCGAGAACCAGGCACACGGTCGCCGTGATCCACGCCGGACCCGAGCCGGACGCCAGGACGAGCGTCGTCACCGCGACCGAAGCGAGCACCACGGCGATCACGGCCGGCCAGAAGAGGACCGTCCAGTGAAGGCCCGTCCGGTAGTTCACCACTTCGCCGCGGGTCAGGGTCTCGTCGAGGTAGCTCACCGTCTCCTCCTTGGTTGCGGCCAACATAGGAGTATCGGCGACTCGCCGCAAAGCCTTTGGCGTCCGTTGCGCCTCTCCGAGGCCTGTGCCAATCTGCTCGCGCATTCACCGCCTGAACAGGAGGCGCCGATGAGCATCACCCGGATCTCCCCCGGCCCGCGGATGAGCGGCGCCGTGGTCCACGGAAACACGGTGTACCTGTCCGGTCACGTGAGTGGAGATCGCAGCGACGGCGTTCGTGGCCAGACCCGCAGGGTGCTGGAGCGCATCGACGAGCGCCTCGAGGAAGCCGGCACCGACAAGTCCAAGGTGCTTTCGGTTCAAGTGTGGCTCGCCGACATCGCGACCTTCGAAGAGATGAACGAGGTGTACGACCAGTGGGTCGACCGGGCCAACCCTCCGACCCGCGCCACGGTCGAGGCCCGCCTGGCGTCCCCCGACTATCTGGTCGAGATCGCGGTCATCGCCGCTCGTTGACGCCGCATCGTCCCCGCGGTGGAGTATCGCTGACGCCGCGCTGCCGGCTCGGGTAGCATGATGGGCGTCCTTCGTTGTCCTCGTTCGGCCGGTCCCCCGCCGGCCTTGGGCCGCACACTCTCCCGGAGCCCCTCATGACTCCCCGATTGCCGCGCAGGATTGCCGTTGCTCTGGCTCGCCACATCGCCGCGATGATGCTCATGGGCGTCGTCTTCGCTTCGCCGACCGAGGCCGGGATCGGCGACCTGATGAAGAAGGCGAAGGACACGGCCACCAAGGCGACGGGTCAAAAGGCCACCGCTCCCGCCGCGGCGCCCGCGGAAGGCGCGAAGGTGGTCTACGACGACGTCACGCTCGAGCTCACGGAGGAGCGGCTCGATCGCGTGATTGCCACGCTCGAGAAGTCACGCGCCGCCGGGAGCGGCCGCGCGGAGAAGGCCGCGAAGCTCGATCAGCTACACGCGGACCGGGAGGCGATCTGGGAGAAGAATGGCGACAAGATCGAAGCCACCCGAAACAAGCGAGGCGACGTCGAAGTCTGCTACACGGACGGCTACCAAAAGATCACGGAACAGCGCATGGAGGAGTATCGCCAGAAGGCGCTGACCGATCCCGCGATCCGCGAGAAGTTCACGAAGGCCGCGCAGGAGTACAACGCCGCAGCCGCCGCCGGCGACAGCACGGCGATCGCGAAGCTCCATCAAGTGCTGCAGGGCGAGGTCCTGCCGACGCGTGAGGATTCGGCCGCGGTCCGCAAGCAGTGCGGCCCCCTCCCGCCCAAGTCCGCCGCCGAGAGCCAGGTCGAGCAACTGGACAAGCAGATCGCCGCGGTTCAGGAGGAGATCCGGACCATCGACAAGAAGGTCGCCGACGCGCAGGCCGAAGCCAACGGCATGACTCCGCAGCAATGGGCCATGGCGCTCGAGCGGATCCAGATGTACATGGCGGCGAATCCCTCCACCACGTCCGGTTCGGGGGCCAAGTCCAATTCGGGGGCCAAGTCCGGCGCGGGCTCCGGCGCGACCGGCTCGGGGTCTTCGAACGCCTCCGCCGCGTTGAAGCGCTCGTTCAGCGAGCAGGAGCTCATCGCACTCGAGAAGCGCCTCGCGAAGCTCCGTGCCTTGCTCGGCTAGCTCGATGCCGCGCTGCATGTGGGCCGCAGCCTGGATGGTCGGCGCGATGCTCTCGGCGATCGCCGGCGGCACGGCGTTGGCCGATGGCGGATCGCTGGCGGTCTGGCACGCTGGAGCGTGGCGCACATGGTGGCGAGCCGAGAGCGCTCCGGCGCGCTGGTCGTCGGCCGACGATCGCTTGACTCGTGCACTCCAGTGGGAATCGCTCGCGGATGGGCTGGACTGGGCGAGCGTCCGCATGACGTGCGGCGCTCCGGCCTGGCGTGCCCGCGTCATCGTGGCGCGTCTCGATCCTCGGCGTCTTCGCTTGTCGCTCGAGATGCCTCGGACCGCGGAAGCCAGGCCGTCGTGGGCGATCGATCGCACGCCCGAGGACGCGCTGGTCGCGCTCAATGCCGGACAGTTCGTGGGCGGCATGCCGTGGGGATGGGTCGTCGTCGATGGCGCGCAGCAGCTCGCGCCCGGTCATGGCCCGCTCGCGAGCGCCGTGTCGATCGGCGCCACGGGAGAGGTGCGCTGGACTCACGGCGGCGCCACGCCCGATGCCCAGGAGGTGGTCACGGCATTCCAGTCCTATCCCACACTGCTCGCCGGCAACGGCACGGTACCGGTGGCACTTCGGTCGGCGGGGAGCCGCGTGAGCCGCACGCACCGGGACGCGCGTCTGGCGTTGGGCCAGACGCGTGACGGGATGCTGCTGGTGGTGATGACGCGCTTCGATGCCGCGGGTGAGCTCGCGAGCGGCGTGCCGCTCGGGCCCACCACGCCGGAGATGGCCGCGATCCTGGGCGCGCTCGGCGCATGCGACGCCGTCATGCTGGACGGAGGCATCTCGGCCCAGCTGCTCCTGCGCGGCCGGGAGCGGACGCTGCGCTTGCCGGGGCTCCGCAAGGTGCCGCTCGGCCTGATTGCGCGAGCCAGGCGGGAAACGACCGCGTCGCGCTAGCTAGCTCAGGCCTGAGCGGGCTCGGGCTCGTCCAGCAGCTTCATCAGCGCGCCGATGTTCACCGGTTTCACGAGGTGCTCGTCGAAGCCCGCTTCGCGGGCCATCGCGCGGTCCTGCTCCTGTCCCCAGCCGGAGAGCGCGATGATGCGGAACTCACTCCCGTTCCCCATCCGGCGAATGGCCCTGCAGGCGTCGTAGCCGTTCATCACCGGAAGTCCGATATCCAGCAGGATGACCTCGGGGCGCCAGGTCTGCGCCTTGTCGACCGCCTGCTGGCCGTCGTACGCCACCTCGGTCTCGTGGCCCTCGTGCTCGAGCAACATCGCGAGGCTCTCGACCGAATCGTGATTGTCGTCGACGAGCAGGATCCGCCGGCGGGACGTGGGATGGGCTCGGCGGCGAACCTCCACTGGCGGCGCCGCGGCTTCCGGAAGAAGCGCCGGTCCCGGCGCGGGGAGTCGCACGACGAATTCGCTGCCCCGGTTTTCACCCTCGCTATGGGCGCCCACGGTGCCGCCGTGCATCTCGATCAGGCGCTTGACCAGGTGCAGTCCGATGCCGAGGCCCCCCGTCGAGCGCTCGAGCGACCGATCCACCTGGGTGAAGAGGTTGAACACCTTGCTCAGCATCGGCGGCGGTATCCCTGCGCCCGAGTCCTTGATGCTCACCGCCACGCGCTCGCCTTCGGAGCGCACCGAGACCACGATGGCGCCGCCCGGCGGCGTGTACTTGGATGCGTTGTTCAGCAGGTTGGCGAACACCTGCGTCATGCGGACCGGATCGGCCTCGATCGTGACGGGATCCGGAGGCAGCGAGACCGTGAGCTTGTGCTCCGAGGTTTCGATCAGGTCGTGGACGGTCTCCACCGCGGAAGCCAGGATGGAGCCCAGGTCGACGCGCTGCTTCCGCAGCTCGATCCTTCCGCTGGTGATGCGGCTGACCTCCATCAGGTCGTCCACCAGCCGCACCAGGTGCTGGAGCTGCCGGTCGATAATGTCGTGAGCCATCCGGCCGCTCGGATCTTGTGCGGTCTCCGGACGCAGCAGGTGGACCGCGTTGCGGATCGGCGCCAGCGGATTGCGAAGCTCGTGCGCGAGCGTGGCGAGAAACTCGTCCTTGCGGCGATCTGCTTCACGCAGCGCCGCCTCCACCTGCTTGCGCTCGATGAGGTCGGCGGCCATCCGGGCCAGAAGGTCGAGATAGCGAAGCTCGGATTCCGGCGGTCGGTACGCCGCGCGGAAGTGGTTGTTCAGCATGCCGAGCACCAGGCCGTCGCGACCGACGATGGGCGTGCAGTGGAACGCGCGAACCTCCTCCGCCCTCAGGACGTCGAGATCGGGCCCGGTCCGGACGGAAGGATCATTCGCCAGATCCTCGACGATCACTCGTTGACGGCTCCCCCGGGCCGCTTCGCATCCCGACTCCCACCCGTGATTCGCGAAGTGCTCGATGAATCGCTCGCTCAATCCCTGATGCACGATGATCTTCAGCTCTCCCGTCAGAGCATCGACGAGCTGGATGTTGCCCTTGTCGGTGCCGGTGATCGCCGCGGCGGCGCCGAGGATCTTGCGCAGCTGGACGTCGCGATCGGCGTTCTGGATGAGCTGCAAGCTGACTTCCTGGAGCTGCTGGGCGGCGGCCAGCTCACGGGCCAGCCGGACCTCGCTGTTGCGAAGATTCATGGCGACGCGGGCTTGCTCCACCACGAGCCAGATGCGCTCCGCCGCGCGCTTCATCCGGTCGATCTCGCTCTCGGTCCACCGCCGCGATTCCTCCGAGCTGACCCAGAAGTGGGCCACCCAGCGGCCCTCTCGATGCAGCGGGACATTGATGGAGGCTCGCACACCGATCGGCCGGTAGAGGCTCTCGTATCGCTCGGCTGTCCGCGGGTCCGTGGCGATGTCCTCCATCGAGGTGATGCGTCCCGCCACCCCGTCGGCCAGCAGATGAGGCGCGTATTCCGACACCGGATACACCCCTTTGAGCGCAGGCAGGGCGTCGCGCGCCTCGGCGTCCACCGTGACATGGCCGGCGCCGAGGTCGACGTGCCCGAAACCGCTGCGGCTCACGCGCATCTCGGCTGCCACGTGCTCGCAGATCGACTGGACGACGTCGTCGACCTGCAGGCCTTCGGGAACGCCGATCTTCGCGGCGAGCGCGCCGATCTCGGCCAGCAGACGCTCGGTGCGCTCACTGTCGCGAAGTTTCTCCTCCACCCGTCGGCGCTCGGTGATGTCGGTGGCCGAGGCGATCCAGCCGACCACCTCGCCTTCGGCATTCCGCTCCGGCATGTAGTTCGCCCGCATCCACCGAAGACCCGCCTTGGGATAGGGAATCTCGACTTCGAAGTCGACCGTCTCCCCGCTCAGGGCACGCTCGATGCCGGCACGAACCCGGGAAAAAGCCTCCTCTCCCAGGAGGTCGTCGATCCGTTGACCGATCATCTGCGCGGGTGTGAGGCCATGAAGCGCCGCCGCTGCGTCGTTGGCGAACAGGAACCGCAGGTCCCTGTTGCATCGGGTCAGAATGACCGGCGTCGTGGTCGTGATCAGCCCGAGCTCGGCTTCCTTTGCCCGCAGCTCCGCTTCGATGCGCTTGCGGTGCGTGATGTCGCGGTTGGTCTCCATGACACGCGCGGGCCGCCCGTCGGTCGCCGGCTGGACCGCCCAACGGCTGGCGACCACGATGCGGCGGCCATCCTTGGTGGTGTGGACCAGTTCTCCCTCCCATCGGCCCTGGCGCTCGGCGATCTGGTAGATCTCGGCCAGGGGCTGGGGAAACTCGGTGCGGAGCAGCTCGCGTACGATTCGTCCAACGCTCTCCTCTGCCGTGTATCCATAGGTCTCGGTGGCGCCGTGGTTCCACGCCACGATCCTGCCGTCCATCTCGAGCAGCAGGATGGCGTCGTGGGCGAGCTCCAGCAGGTGGGCCTGCTCACGCAGCGACTGTTCGGTGGCCTTGCGCTCGGTGATGTCGGTGATGGCCATCACCACGCTCTCGACTCCGGCGCCGCCGCACTGCGGCTCGTAGATCACATCGAAGAAACGATCGGGTCGCCGAGGATGGTGCCGGCCGGGCAAGGCCAGCTCGTAATGGACACGCTCTCCCGCGAAAGCCCGCTCGAGCCGCGCCCGGATCTGGGTCGCGTGCACGGCG
>DASTBI010000195.1 GCA_035712145.1 Candidatus Eisenbacteria bacterium
CACGTTGAGCCTCGACCAGATCACGTTCGGCAACCGGCACATCTATCCTCCGCCCGGACTCACGAGCTTCTCCACGACCGTCGACCTGCGGCCGCAGAAGAACCTGCTCGTCAACGTTTCGGCGAGCCTCGATCCGATCACCCAGGTGGTGAGCTGGCATTTCAGCTCGATCGACCCGGCCACCGGCCGGACACCTGCCGATCTGCAGATGGGCTTCCTGCCACCCAACAACGTTCCTCCCGAGGGGGAGGGGAGCGTGATGTTCACCGTGATGCCGAAGCCCGGGCTCGCGACCGGCACCCAGATCAGCAACGCCGCGTCGATCGTGTTCGACGACCCACCGGCCACGAATACGTTGGCCTGGACGAACGGGGTGGACAACAGCCCGCCGGCGAGCAACGTGCTGCCGATCCCACCGCAGTCTCACCTGCCCAGCATCCCGGTGAGCTGGGGGCCGAGCGGGGCGCCCTCCGACCTCAGGGACTACACGATCTACGTGAAGCAGGACACGGGGCCCTATCGCGTGTGGCGGCTCAACACGCCCACCACGAGCGACACGCTGGTCCCGCCCCAGGATCACAAGCTTCATACGTTCTCGTTCTACAGCGTCGCGCGCGACCAGCTCGGGAACATCGAGGCGGCACCGCCGGTGCCCGATGCCACCACGCAATCGACCACGGCGGTGGAAGGGGGCCCAGCCCCGGTGATGCTGGCGCTGGCCGGTGCGCGACCGAACCCGACGCGCGGGCCGATTCAGGTGTGGCTCACGCTCCCGAGCCGGGAGCGGGCCACCTTGGAGCTGCTCGACATCGCCGGGCGGCGCGTGGCCCATCGCGAGGTGGGGGAGCTCGGGCCGGGGGCGCATCTCGTGACGCTGGCGCTTTCACCTGCGCCACGGGCGGGCCTCTACTTCCTGCGGCTCAAGCAGGGAGATCGCGAGCTCACGGGTCGCGTCGCATTGATTCGCTGATCCACGCATCGCTGCATGTTGTAGTGTCGTCCCATGCTGCTGACTCCCGCCACGCGCCTTGGCGTGTACGAGATCCTCGCCCCGCTCGGCGCGGGGGGCATGGGTGAGGTGTATCGCGCCCGCGACACACGGCTCAAGCGCGACATCGCGATCAAGGTGCTGCCCGACGACGTGGCCTCGTCGCCCGACCGGCTCGCCCGCTTCGAGCGCGAGGCCACGACCGTGGCCGGGCTCAATCACCCGAACATCGTCACCCTGTTCTCCTTCGAGGAGGTCGCGGGCACGCGTTTCCTGACGATGGAGCTGGTCGAGGGCCCTCACTTGCGCGCACTCGATCGGGATCCGCGGTGGATGCAGTTCCTGAAGCAAATCGGGCTCGAGGAGTGAGACTCGAGCGCCGGCAAGGTGCGCCGGGTTACCCTCTGGCTTGGGCACCCTAGGTCCGGCGATTCAGGTGCCTGATCTCACATCTTTCTTACGGGTGAAGTGGAGGGTTCGCGGGCCGTGGAACTCGACCACCGTCTGAACACCGGTCTCAAGGGCCACTATGCGATCCAGCACGAGCTGGGCCGCGGCGGAACGGCGACCGTGTTCCTCGCCCAGGACCTGCGCCATCGCCGCCCGGTGGCGATCAAGGTGCTCCATCCCGAGCTGGCAGCGATTATTGGGCCGCAGCGGTTCCTGCGGGAAATCGAGGTCGCTGCCGGCCTCACTCACCCTCATATCCTTCCCCTCTACGACTCAGGTGAGACGGATGGGCTCCTCTACTACGTGATGCCCTACGCGGAGGGCGAGTCGTTACGCCAGCGGTTGGAGCGCGAGAAGCAATTGCCAATCGATGACGCAATGCGGATCACGCGCGAGACGGCGGACGCCTTGGACCATGCCCACCGGCGTGGCGTGGTGCATCGCGACATCAAGCCCGAAAACATCCTGCTGCTCGGGCAGCACGCCGTCGTGGCCGACTTCGGTATCGCCCGCGCGCTGATCGCGGCCGGCGACGAGCGCCTGACCGCGACCGGGGCGGCGATCGGCACGCCGGCCTACATGAGCCCTGAGCAAACGGCTGGGAGTCGCGATGTGGACGGACGCAGCGACCAGTACAGCCTCGGCTGCGTGGCCTACGAGATGCTCGCGGGCGTCCCACCGTTCAGCGGGCCAACGATGGAAAGCCTCGCACACCAGCATCTGAGCGTGGCGCCGCGTCCGGTGACGGACTTGCGTCCCGCCGTGGCCGTCGCCACCAGCGCAGCCATCACGCGCGCGTTGGCCAAGACGGCCGCAGACCGCTTTGGGACCCTGACGGAGTTCGCAACAGCGCTCGACGCGGGTAGGGAAGCCGCGACAGGCGGCATCGGCCCAATTCGGGCCAGCCAGACACCGCTCGAGCTGCAGGACACGGTCTTGATGCGTCCTTCGCGCCGCCGGCGCTTTGCGTTGGCGGGAGCCGCCGTGGTGGTGGCTGTCGCGGCCGTGGCCTGGGTGCTGATGCGCTCGGAGCCGCGACCCACGGCGGAGAAGCATTGGATCCTGGTCGCCGACTTCGACGGTCCGGCGGATGACTCGAGCCTCGCCGCGACGGCGCGCGACCTGGTATGCGCGACGCTGGACCAGTCACGATTCGTCGCAACCGTGCCGTCGGAGCAGATGCGGCTCGCGCTGGCCCGAGCGGAGAGGCCGGTGAACACGCCGGTGGACGCCCAGCTCGCCCGGGAGCTGGCCTACCGCAGCTCTGTGCGCACCGTGCTCGCGGGCAGTATCGGGCGGCTGGGACGCGGGTACTCCGTCGTGCTACGCGTGGAGGATGCCGAGACCCCCCGCACCATCCTCACCGAGCGCGCGACGGCCCGGAACGAGGATGCGCTGATCCCCGCGCTCCAGCGAATCGCGGAGAGGCTGCGCGCGGGCCTGGGGGAGAGGCAGAAGGAGATCCGCGAGAGCCGGCCGCGGGATCCTGTTGCAACGGCTTCCTTCGAAGCCTATCAGCTGTACGTCAGGGGACGCGGTCTCGGCAAGGAGCTTCGGTCTCGAGAGGCGATCGCGGTCCTGCGTGACGCGCTCGCATTGGATCCCGACTTCGCGATGGCATGGCGAAGCCTGGCGATCAACCTCCAGCTGCTCGGACAGTCGGACTCCGCGCTCGCGGCCCTCGACCAGGCATTGAGGAGGCCTCACCGATTGACGACGACGGAGCGCCTCATGATCGAGGCGAACCGCGCCACCATGGCTGGCGAGCTCGAGCTCGCCATCCAGGCCTTCGGGCGCGCGTTGCAGCACGATCCCTCGAACGCGCTCGCTTTGCAGAATCGACATGTGGTGTGGTGCATGATGGGGCGTTTCCCGGAAGCGCTGGAGGATCTTCATGCCTACTATCGGGCCGACCCTTTCGGCCTTTACGACCTGAACCGGCGGAACGAGGCACGCGTTCTCTCCTCCCTCGGCCGCTCGGACGAGGCGCGGAAGGTCGCTCGAGCGATCGAGCGGCCCGCTTATAGGCATGACGCGCTCATCGGGGTCGAGATCGCGGCCACCCGCTGGGCGGCGGTGGAGAGCCTCGCGATCATCCGCCTGCGTGAGCCGGACCCCGGTCCGGTTGCTGTTTTCGCCCTCGCGTCCGCTCAGGCTGCCCGCGGTGCATGGAGAGCCGCGGCCTCCACCTTCGAGCGCGTGGAGCGCGACTCGTCGGAGGTCGAAGGGACTGGCATCCAGCACTCGCGCCGTGGTCGACTGATGCTCTCGGTCGTGAGCGGAGGAGCGATCCCGCTGCCGGCCCATCCATGGGCTGGCGACAGCTCCGCCGCCGACATCCTCACCCGGGGCTTGAGAGCGGCGCTCGCGGGGAACCGGATGGATGCGCAACGGCTCTTCGCGTTGGCTCAGAAACGTCCACGTCTCGAACAAGTCAGGCAAGGCGCCACTCCGAGCCTGCTGGCTGCGCGGCTCGAGGCGCTGGTGAATCGATGGAACGAAGTGGTGACCATTCTTCAGCCTGTCGCCCGACAGCCAGTGGAATTTGGCTACTGCACCGATCCGGCGGGGATGTCCGCGATCCGATGGTTGCTGGCGGATGCATTCGAGCAGCTCGGGCGGCCGGATTCCGCCGCGGCCTGCCTGGAAAGGATCACGTCCGATCCCGCTCCATTCCTGCACGACTACTACCTGCGTGGTGTGATAATTCCGCTCGCCCATCGGCGACTCGTCTTGCTCTACGCCCGAATGGGGCGCATCGATGATGCGCGACGCCACTGGCAGCTTTTTTCCGAGACGGTGCGCACACCCGACCCCGAGGTGGAGTCATTGATTGCCGAGGCGCGGGATGCGCTCCGTAACGCGGAAGCGGCGACCAGGTCGGCGCGTCTGTGAATCATGCGCGACCCCCGAAAGGATCACGCTGCCCAGTACTCAGTTGAGTTGGTCCCTGAGGCTCCATCTGATCAGGGCCCGGGCGCGCGCCACGAGTTCGCGATCGTCCCATGGCTTGACGATGTAATCGAGCAGGACGACAGGGTGCGGGGGTTGGGGCATGGGCCGATTGTAACGTAGCCGTCCGGGAGTGATGTGGGATATGGCGTCTCACGAGGACGTTCCTCAGGTACCATCGAATCGCCCCACACTCGGTATTGGAGGAGGACCCCAGCGGAGATGATCCTGAGTTGGCGGATGTGGACCGTTGCGAGTGTGCTGCTCGCTCTATCCGGGCCGAGCGCCCTCGCACAGCACGAGCATCACCCGACCCCTCGTCCCGCGG
>DASTBI010000196.1 GCA_035712145.1 Candidatus Eisenbacteria bacterium
TGATTGGCGAGCCACTGGTCTGGCATCTCACCCTCCACGTGCGCCGGTGTCCGGCGTGACACGACTCAGCGTACGAGTGGCGAGGTTAGTGCCCCGTCAAGTGTGTAAGTAGGGTGGTGTGGCCCTCGTCGTCGTCGGGCCTGTGAGGATGTGCGATAACGCGCAGCGTTATCCACATCGTCACAGGCTGGTCGTTTACCCTGCGGCCAGGAGTGCTGGCGTCGGGTCGGGGTCGGCCTCCTTTCTGAGTTTTGCCAGCGACTCGGCGCTGAAATACCGACGAGCGACCTGCCACTCGTCGTGCTGTTCGCTCAGGACGGCGCCGACGAGGCGAAGGACGGCGGTCGAGTTGGGGAAGATGCCGACGACGTCGGTGCGGCGCTTGACTTCCTTATTGAGGCGCTCGAGCGGGTTGTTCGACCAGAGCTGGCGCCAATGCTCACGCGGGAAGGTGAGGTAGGCCAGAACCTCGGTCTCCGCGTCATCCATCAGGTCGGCGACGCGCGGGAACGCGGTGCGGAACCCGTCAGCGACCTTGCGCCACTGCTCGCGGGCCATCGTCGGGTCGGGCTGGGCGAAGACGGTCCGCACGGTGGCGGCGACCATCTCGCCGGCCGATTTGGGGACCAGCGCCAGCAGATTGCGGACGAAGTGGACCCGGCAGCGCTGCCAGCTCGCCCCGTGCACGACGGCCTGGATCGCGCCCTTCAGTCCCTGGTGAGCGTCGCTGATCACCAGCTGCACCCCGCTGAGGCCGCGGGCGACCAGGCTGCGCAGGAACCGCAGCCAGAACGCGCCATCCTCGCTCGGCCCGACGTCGAGCCCCAGCACCTCGCGCTGGCCATCGCCGTTGACGCCGATCGCGATCACGACCGCCGTCGAGACCACCCGACCACCGTCGCGGGCCTTCACGAACGTCGCATCCAACCAGACATACGGGTAGACCCCTTCGAGGGGCCGGCCCCGGAACCGCTCAACTTCTTCATCCAACGCCTCGCACAGCCGGCTCACCTGGCTCTTCGAGATCCCATCGAGCCCGAGCGCCTTCACCAGGTCGTCTACCTTTCGTGTCGACACGCCGTGCACGTACGCTTCCCGGACTACCGCCACCAGCGCCTGCTCGCTCCGCCTCCGCGGCTCCAGCAGCGTCGGGAAGTAGCTGCCGTCACGCACCCGCGGCACCCGCAGCCCGAGCGTCCCCACCCGCGTGTCCCACTCCCGCTCGCGGTACCCGTTCCGCTGCCCGACCCGCTCCGCCGTCCGCTCGTGACGCTCGGCTCCCAGGTGCTGGCTGACCTCCACTTCCATCAACGCCTGGCTCAGCACCCGCACCCCGTCCCGCAGGAAGTCCACGTCCCCGTTCAGTTCCGCCTTGCGCACCAGCTCCGCCAGTGCCATGCTCACCGTGTCGGCCATCGCTGTGGTCCCTCCGCTCTGATCTCGACAATCTGAGTGAGAACCACACGGTGGCCGTCCTTGTCAACGGCTCCCGCTTTTACACACCTTCGGGGACTCTACCAGTTCTTGGATCAGAAACAAAGAGGCGTGATGCCGGCTAAGAGCACGATAACATGGGCTGACTCAAAGGAATATAGCGGCATTCAGGCTGCCGATTTCTTGGCATACGAATGCGCAAGAGAATATGCGAATGTCTCAAAGCCTGAACGTGACAAGGTTCGCATATCAGGGAGTCGTCTCGTTGCGGGCATTGGGATGGCCCGTC
>DASTBI010000197.1 GCA_035712145.1 Candidatus Eisenbacteria bacterium
CCTCGCCATGCCGATCACGATCCGTCCTGCCGTCGCATCCGACGAGGCGGCCCTCGGCCGCTACGGCGGCGCGCTCATGCGGCTCCATCATCAGCTCGATCCGCAGCGCTTCATCACGACCGAGCGGCCCGAGCAGGGTTACGGTCGCTTTCTCGTCTCGCAGCTCTCCGATCCTGAATCGGTGGTGCTCGTGGCCGAGCGGGAGGGCCTGGTCGTGGGTTACGCGTTCGCGGCGCTCGAGCCGATGAGCTGGAAGGAGCTGCGAGCGGCTTGCGGGTTCCTCCACGACGTGTACGTCGACCAGGCCGCCCGCCATGCGGGCGTGGGACGGCGGCTGGTCGAGGAAGCCATCCGCTGGCTCCGCTCCCATGGCGCGCCCCGCGTCGTGCTCGGGAGTGCTTCGGCGAACGATGCGGCGCAGCGGTTGTTTACCCAGCTGGGCTTTCGCCACACGATGACCGAGATGACGCTCGACCTCGACGCCTAGCGCGGTCGCGAAGCGTGCGGGATTTCCCCCGCGTCCGCGGGGGAAAGTCCGTGGCTGGACGGGCACCCGGCGAGACTTCATGCCTTGCCAGGCCCAATTCCATTGCGGAGCGCAAGGATTCGAAGGTGTTTCGGCAAGACGCGACTGGCGCACCTCTTGCGCTACGCGCGAGTATGCGCGATGGAAAGACGACGCTCCAGAGCCGAAGCCATGCGTTGCGCGGCATTTCGGTCGTCCTCCTCCTCCTGACATCGCCGCCCGACCTCCACGCGGCGTTCTCGGCGCGGGCCATGTTCTTCGATGTCGGCACCGGCGTCTCCTCGCTGGCGGTGGCGGACATCGACGGCGACGGACGCACCGATTACATCGCTCCGAACGGGACGCTGAGCTATAGCCTCGCGATCTTCTGGGGCGAGGGAGACGGCACCTACGGCTCGAAGCTCACGCTGACCACGGGCTCGAGCCCGAAGGGCATGGCGATCGAGGACCTGAACGGCGACGGCCGGAAGGACATCGCGGTCGCCAACTTCGCCTCGGCCACGGTCTCGGTGTTCCTGGCCACGAGCAACCGGACGTTCGCGCCGCGCCAGGATTACCCGGTCGCGTCGAACCCGGCGGCCGTAGTGGCCGGTGATCTCAACGGCGACGGCCTCCTCGATCTCGTCACCGCCAACCAGAACGTCAGTGGAACGGTCTCGGTTCTCCTCGGTGTCGGTGGCGGCGCGTTCGCCGGCGCCTCGGGCTACGGTGTGGGGACGACGCCGATCCATCTGGCGCTCGGAGATCTCGACCACGATGGCGCGCTGGACATCGTGGCCGCCAACTCCGGCAGCGCGTCGGTTTCCGTCCTGCTCGGCGCGGGCAACGGCACGTTCGCTCCCAAGACCGACTTCGCCACGGCGACGGGCGGCCCCTACTCGCTGGTGCTGGCGCAATTCAACGGCGACGCCCACCTCGACGTCGCGGTCGCCCTGCACGCGACCGACTCGCTTTCGGTACTGCTCGGGAACGGCACCGGCGGCTTCAGTCCGAGGACCAGCTATCGCGTCGGCAACCAGCCGCGATGCATCGTGGCGGCCGATGCCAATCAGGATGGCGTGCTCGACCTGGCCACGGCGAATACATCGACCAACAACGTGTCGATCTGGTACGGGACCGGAACCGGCGCCTTCGCCAATCGCTGGGATCTGGCCACCGGCACCACGCCGATCGCGCTCCGCATCGCTCAGCTCGATACCGACGGCAAGCCCGACCTCGCGGTCGCCACGAGCACCCGCATCGAGGCGATGTTCGGCAACGGCGACGGCACCTTCGGCTACATCTACGAAGTCACGGTCGGGAGCTTCCCCGAGCACGTCCGGCTGGTCCCGCTGGACGGCAATGCCCATCTCGATCTCGTCACGGCCAATCGCGGCTCGAATACCGTCTCGGCGCTGATGGGCAACGGCAACGGCACGTTCGGAACCAAGACCGACTTCGCCACGATGGCAGGCCCCAATTGCATCGCCACCGGCCTCGTCAATGCGGACGGCGCGGTCGACCTCATGGTCGCCAACTCCTCCGCCAACGAGGTGAGCGCGGTCTCCACCTTGATGGGGAATGGCAGCGGCGGATTCTCGCCTCAGGTCACGCAGGCCATGGGTATCGCCCAGGCCGGAGTGCTCGCCGATTTCAACGGCGACGGGCGACTCGACATGGCCTCGGCCAACCTCAATTCCATCGCCTCGGTGCGGCTCGGCCTCGGTGGCGGCGCATTCGGCGCCAAGAGCGACTTCCCGACCGGCGCCGGATCGAGCTGGATCGAGGCCGGCGATCTCGATGGCGACGGACGGATCGATCTGGCCGTCACGAACGCGACCGACGACAACGTCTCGGTGCTGTTCGGCAACGGATCGGGAGGCTTCGCGCCCAAGGTCGACGTCCCGGTCGGCGACGGACCGACCTGCGTGGCCATCGCGAAGCTCGGCGGCAACGACGTTCCCTATCTCATCGTGACCAACCAGTATTCCAACACGGTCTCCTACATCCGCAGCAACATGGACCGCACCTTCGCCCCCAAGACCGATCTGGCGGTGGCGAGCGGACCCAGCTCGGTCGTGGCCACGGATCTGGACGACGACGGCCTGCCGGACATCGGAGTCACCAACTTCGGCGGCAACTCGCTGACCCTCTATCGCCGCAATCCCGCGGGCGGCTTCAAGCCCCGGATCGACTACAAGCTCGGAGGCGGGGCGACCTCGGTGGGCCCAGGCGACGTCGACGGGGACGGTCTTCCGGACCTGGCGGTGAGCCTCAGCAATGGCAAGGTCGGGATCCTGATGAACCGCGGAACCTCCGCGCCGGTCGGCGTCGGGCCGCGCATCGCCCCGAGCCGCCTGCGGCTCGGGCTGCGGCCCAATCCTTCACGCGGCGGTCTGTTTGTATCGTTCGTGGCGCAGGGCGCGGGAACGGCGGAGTTCGAGATGCACGACGTGATGGGGCGCCGCGTCCTGCACCGGCGTTTGAGCGTGATCCCGGGCGCGATGGAGGTGCGCATCGACGAAGCGGCCACCCTTCCCCTCGGCATCTACCTCGTGCGCGTGGTCGAAGGCGGCCGGCACCAGACCGGCCGCCTCACCATTCTTCGCTGACCGCTCTCAGCCCTTCGGCTGAGGCACGATGCGGATGTACGGGCGCGGCGACTTCCAGCCTTCCGGATACGTCTTCTTGGCGTCGTCGTCCGAGACCGAGCCGGCGATGATCACATCCTCGCCCTGCTTCCAGTTCACCGGGGTCGCCACCTTGTGCTTCGCGGTGAGCTGCAGCGAGTCGATCACCCGCAGGACCTCGTCGAAGTTGCGGCCGGTGGTCATGGGGTAGGCGATCATCAGCTTGATCTTCTTGTCCGGTCCGATGACGTAGACGTTGCGCACCGTCTGGTTGTCGGCCGGCGTCCTGCCCTCGCACGAGCCCTCGAGGTCCGCGGGAAGCATCCCGAAGAGCTTCGAGATCGAGAGGTCGGTGTCACCGATCATCGGATAGTTAGGCGCGTGGCCTTGCGTCTCGCGGATGTCGTTCGACCACTTCTCGTGGCTTTCCACGGGATCGACGCTGAGCCCGATGATCTTGGTCTGCCGCCGGTCGAACTCCGGCTTGAGCTTCGCCATGTATCCGAGCTCGGTGGTGCAGACCGGAGTGAAGTCCTTCGGATGGGAGAAGAGGACCGCCCACGAATCCCCGATCCAGTCGTGGAACTGGATCCGGCCTTCGGTGGTCTCGGCTTCGAAGTTCGGAACGGTGCTTCCGATCTGAAGGGGTGCGCTTCCAACCTGAGTGGACATGGAACCTCCTCGAGCGCGTGCGCGCATAGAGATGATCGGTATGAGTTCGAGAGCCGCAGAGTATCCACGTCCGCCGATTCGGCGGCAATGGTCCGCGATCGCGCGCGGCGCCCGTTTCAGAGATGCGCCGTCTGAAAGATGGAAGCGCGGCCCAACGGGGGCGCGGACAAGCTGCTACCATCGCTTCCTCCCCATCAGATTCGACACGGACGGCGGCCAGGAGTTGGAGGCAGCCGCAGTCCACCCGATTGGCCGCCGTCTCGTTCCAAGGATGGTCGGTTTGTCCATACTTCGTCATGATCGGCCTGCCGTCGTCGGAGGCGCTGCGCGATGGCGCCCGGTGGGGCTGGATTCGAGCAACCTCCAGGGCGAGCTGCTCGGGATCGAGCAGCTCGAGGAGCGCGCTCGGGCGCTGGCGGCGGGATTCACGCTGGCTCGCCGGCGGCGCGGTCCGGCCATCCTGCTCAAACGGCTCGCCGAGGATGCCCACCAGCTGCGCTTCGCCTATCGCACGTTCGCGGGCGACGTGCGCCGCGGCGAGACCTCTCCCCCGGCCACCGAGTGGCTGCTCGACAACTTCCATCTGGTCGAAGCCGAGATCCGCAGCGTCTACCACGACCTTCCGAGCCGCTACTACTACGAGCTCCCCAAGCTCGCGGCTCGCGAGCTGGCCGGCACCGCCCGTATCTACGCCATGGCCGTCGAGCTCTTGCGCTACAGCGACGCTCGCCTCGACCTCACGAGGCTGACCCGATTCATCAACGCCTATCAGACGGTGACGCCGCTCAGCATCGGCGAGCTGTGGGCGTGGCCGAGCATGCTGAAGTTGGCGCTGATCGAGCACGTGCGAAGGCTCTCGGACGAGCTGCTCGCCAGCCGCGCCGCACGTCACGAAGCCGATCGCTGCCTGGCCAGGTTCGAGAGCTCCCGGAAGAACGGCGCTGAGCCCGCGCTCCCCGAGCTCATCCACGTCGCGTTCGTCGACCAGCTCCTGCAGCGGATGCGCGAGTACGGCGCGGTCGCCAACGAGCTGCGGCGGGAGCTCGAGGAGCGGCTGAGCGCCGCGGCCACGTCGACCGAGGATGCGGTGCGCGCCGAGCACCAGCGCCAGGCGATCGGCCATGTGTCGATGGGGAACTCGATCACGAGCCTGCGGCTGTGCGCCACGATCGACTGGAATCACTACGTGGAGCGCGTGAGCCTGGTGGAGCAGATCCTGCAGCGCGACCCGCCGGGCATCTATGGACGCATGGAGTTCGGCAGCCGCGACCGCTACCGCCACGCCGTCGAGGACCTCTCGGAGCCGACGGGCGAGTCGCAGGTACGCGTCGCGCTGAGAGCGATCGAGAGCGCCCGCCAGAACGCGGTGCACTACGGCCTCTCATCGCTGGCCGCCCACGTCGGCTACCACCTCATCGGTCACGGACGCCGCGGGCTCGAGATCGACGTGGCCTATCACCCGCGCTTCCGTCAGAGGGTCCGCCGCTTCCTGTTCGCCCAGGCGACCGCGTTCTACCTCGGGTCCATCGCGTTCCTGACCGCGCTGGGGATCGTGCTCGCAGTCTTCGCCGCGGCTCGCGCCCAGGCTGCCATGCCGTTGCTGATCGTGATCGGGCTGTTGTCGTTCATTCCGGCCAGCGAGCTCGCCGTCTCGATGATGCAGAGGCTCGTTCATCGCTTCGCGCGCCCCCGCAAGCTGCCGCGCCTCGACCTTCGAGGTGGCGTACCGGAATCCGCGCGGACCATGGTCATCGTGCCGACCTTGTTGCCCTCGGTCGAGTCGGCCAGGGCGCTGGTCGAGCGGCTCGAAGTCCACGCCCTCGGCAACATGGACCAGCATCTCCATTTCGCGCTGCTCACCGACTTCGTGGACGCCCCTTCGGAGCATCTTCCCAGCGACGAGGAGGCGCTCGACGTCGCTCGCGCCGGGATCGAGTCGCTCAATGCGCGCTACGCTCCCGAGACCAAGGACCGCTTCTACCTGTTCCACCGCGCACGGCGCTGGAACGCGAGTGAAGGCGTGTGGATGGGCTGGGAGCGGAAGCGTGGCAAGCTCGAGGAGTTCAACCGGCTGCTGCGAGGCGCCACCGATACGAGCTTCGTGGTCCAGGTCGGCAATCCCGAGCCCCTGCCACGGGTGCGTTACTGCATCACGCTCGACAGCGACACGCGTCTGCCGCGCGACGTGGCCCGCCAGCTGATCAGCGTGATCGAGCATCCGCTCAACCGGCCTCGCTACGACCCCCGGCTGGGGCGCGTGGTCGAGGGCTACGGCATCCTGCAGCCGCGGGTCAGCGTCACGATGGCGAGCGCCGCCGGCTCGCTGTTCGCCCGCGTGTACTCCGGTCACACCGGCATCGACCCCTACTCGACCGCGGTCTCGGACACCTATCAGGACCTGTTCGGCGAGGGCAGCTTCACCGGCAAGGGACTCTACGACGTGGACGCCTTCTCGGCGGCCCTCGAGGGCCGCGTGCCGGAGAACGCGATCCTCTCGCACGATCTGTTCGAGGGACTTCACGCGCGCTGCGCGCTGGTCTCCGACATCGAGGTGGTCGATGACTTCCCTTCGAGCGTCCTGGCCCACGCGAGGCGCCAGCACCGGTGGGTCCGCGGCGACTGGCAAATCCTGCTGTGGATGCTGCCCATCGTCCCAAGGCGCCACGGACTGGCGCGCAGCACGCTGCCGCTCATCAGTCGCTGGAAGATCTTCGACAACCTGCGGCGCAGCCTGGTCGCGCCGGCGCTGATGCTGTTCCTCGCCTCCGCCTGGGCATGGATGCCGGGTTCTTCGCTCCCGTGGACGCTGGCGGCGCTCCTCGTGCTCGGCTTCCCGTTGATTCCACCGGTGTGGCACGTCGTGCGAGGGCCGCGAGCGCAGCAGCCGTTCTCCGTCTTCATCCGCGACGTCCAGTCCGAGATCGAGACCGCGCTCGCCCAGGTGGTGCTGGACGTCATGCTGCTCGCCTACCACGCCTACGAGATGCTCCATGCCATCGTGCTCACGTTGGTGCGCATGGTCTTCACACAGCGCCGTTTGCTGGAGTGGGAGACGGCCGCGACCACCGCCGCGCGCGCCGCGGGCCTGATTGCGACGCAGGGGGTTCGCGTCTTCATCGTCGAGATGTGGGCGGGGCCGGCCGCAGCACTAGTCGTGTTGCTCGGGCTGTGGCCGCTGCGAGCCGCCGCCCTTCCGATCGCGCTTCCGTTCCTGGCCGCGTGGCTGGTCTCGCCGCTGGCGGCGTGGTGGCTGAGCCGGCCCGTGACTCCGCGCCGCCTGGTCCTGCTTCCCGGCGAGCGGGTTCAGCTCCGGCGTATCGCGCGGCGGACCTGGAACTATTTCGAGCGCTTCATCGGACCCGACGATCACTGGCTGCCCCCCGACAACGTGCAGGAAGTCCCCGAGATGCGCATCGCCCACCGCACCTCGCCGACCAACATCGGGATGGGCCTCCTGTCCACGCTCGCTGCCTACGACTTCGGTTATCTGCGGCTCGAAGCGCTCGCTGACCGGCTCGAGTCCACGCTCGACACGGTGGAATTGCTGGAGCGTCACGAAGGCCACCTCCTCAATTGGTACGACACCGTGACGCTCGCGCCGCTGCCTCCGCGCTATGTCTCGACGGTCGACAGCGGCAACCTGGCGGCCTCGCTCATGACGCTCGCCGCAGCGCTCCGGCACCTCGCGGTGAGCCCGGACTCCGGCGATCGCTGGTGTGCCGGCGCCGCCGACACCGCGGGTGTCCTGACCGAAGCCGTCAGCGCGTTGTCGCGGCGCTCCGGCCCGGCTTCACCGACGCGCGCTTCCGCCCCCCAGGTCCTGCGCGAGCTGAAGGAGCTGCGCGAGGGACTCCATACCGCCGAGTCGGCGAGCCAGCGCCTCGCCGAAGCGGCGCCGCGGGTGGCCTCTCTGGCGCCGAAGCTCCGGATGATCGCCGGCCATGCTCAGGGCGAGCCCGAGGCGCAGGAGATCGAGGACTTCGTTCCGGCCCTCGAGACGATGGTCGTTCCGATGGCCGAGCCGGACGAGTCCCTGGGCGAGCGTCTGCACGAGCTGGCGCTGCGCTGCGAGTCGCTGGCCGATCACATGAACTGGAAGTTCCTCTACGACCGTGAGCGCGGCATCTTCTCGATCGGCTATCGGCTCGCGGACCACGAAGGACCAGGCCGTCTCGACGGCTCTTTCTACGATCTGCTCGCCTCCGAGGCGCGGGTGGCGAGCTTCATCGCCGTCGCGCGCGGCGAGGTGCCGCAGGAGCACTGGTTCCGCCTGTCTCGCGCGCTCACCGAAGTCGAGGGCCACACGATGCTGGTGTCGTGGAGCGGCTCGATCTTCGAATATCTGATGCCGCTCCTGTGGCTCCGCAGCCATCCCGAGACGCTGCTCGAGAACACCTGCCGCGTCGTGGTGCGCGCGCAGATCCTCCACGCCCAGCGCGAGCACGTGCCGTGGGGCATCTCGGAGTCGGCGTTCCATCTGATCGATCAACACGGCAACTACCAGTACAAGGCCTTCGGCGTGCCCGGCCTCGGGCTCAAGCGCGGGCTGGGCGAGAACCTGGTGATCGCGCCCTACGCCACGGCCCTCGCGGCGATGATCGATCCGACTTCGGCGGTCGCGAACTTCAGGCGGCTGAAGCGCGAGGGGGCGCTTCGCCGGTATGGCTTCTACGAGGCGCTGGATTACACGCCACGGGACGAGTTGCGAGAAGAGCCGACCCCGGCGGCGGCCGAGACCGAGCTGAAAGAAACCGCGGCAACCGGAGTCCAGAAGCACGTCCCTCGTCTCCAGCCGGTACGGGCCTTCTTCGCGCATCACCAGGGGATGAGCATGGTGTCGCTGGCCAACGCGGTGCTCGGATCGCCGATGGTCCGTCGCTTCCACTCCGACCCCCGTGTGCGGGCCACGGAGCCGCTGCTGCAGGAACAGGTGCCGCGCTACGTCCCGGTCACCGAGCCGCGGCCGCCGGAGATGGCGCGCGTCGAGCCGCCGGGAGTCACGGCGTCGCCGCGCTATTACCGCTCGCCGCACACTCCCTTCCCGATCGCCCACTTCCTCTCCAACGGGCAGTACACCGCGGTCGTCACCAACGGCGGCGGCGGGACCAGCACCTGGCGGGGCATGTCGGTGACCCGGCGCCGCGAGGACGCCACGTCCGACACCGCCAGCCAAGTCATCTACCTGCGGGACGTGCGCAGCGGTCTGTCGTGGTCGGCGACCTATCAACCGCTCTGCCGTGAGCCGGATCGCTATCGGGTGAGCTTCCGCGCCGACGAGGCGGTCTTCATCCGGCGCGACGACGAGATCGAGACGCGCCTCGAGATCACCGTGTCTCCGGAGGACGACGTCGAGGTCCGCCGCGTCTCGCTGGTGAACCGCAGCGATCGAATGCGCGAGATCGAGGTCACGAGCCTGGTCGAGATCGTGCTCGCCTCACCCGCGGACGACCTCGCACACCCGACGTTCCTCAAGCTCTTCCTCGAGACCGAGTACCGGCCGGAATGCTCGGCCGTGCTGTGCGGAAGGCGACCCCGATCGGCGGAAGAGACGGCGCCTTGGGCGGTGCACGTGCTGAGCGTGGAAGGAGGCGTCCACGGAGCGGCGGAATGGGAAACCGATCGCGTGCGCTTCGTGGGGCGCGGAAGGACGCTGGAGAATCCACTGGCGCTCGACGGGCGCGCGCTGTCGGGAACGACCGGCGCGGTCCTCGATCCGGTGCTGAGCCTGCGACGCCGGGTGCGCATCCCCCGCGGCGGGCAGGTGCGCCTTTCGTTCGCCACCGGAGTGGCCGTGAGCCGCGCCGCCGCCATCGCGCTGGCGGAGAAGTACGACGATCCAGCATCCGCTTCACGCACCTTCGCGCTCTCCACGACGCAGACCCAGATGCGCCTCCATCACCTCGGCATCTCGGCGGAGGAGGCCCGTTTCTGCGACCAGCTCGCCTCGCACGTCCTGTGGACCGACGAGACCCTGCGGGCGGAGCCGGATTACCTCGCCCGCAACCGGCTCGGCCAGTCGGGGCTGTGGCCCCATGGGATCTCGGGCGATCTGCCGATCCTGGCCGTGCGCGTGGTCGAGGAGAACGACATCCCGCTGGTGCGGCAGGTGCTGCGTGCTCAGGAGTACTGGCGGCTCAAGGGCCTCAGCGCCGACGTCGTGCTCCTCAACGAGCATCCGGTGAGCTACCTCGACGAGATGCACGAGGCCCTCCAGGCGCTGCTCGACAACGGCCCATGGGCGGCGTGGAAACACCGGCCGGGAGGCGTCTTCCTGCTGCGCGGCGACGGGATGTCGGAGGACGAGCGCGTGCTGCTCATGGCCGCGGCCCGCGCCGTGCTGCGAGGCGATCTCGGCGAGCTGAAGGATCAGCTCAGTATTCATGCGCCCGAGCGCGCAAGGCCTCCCCTGCTCGAGATCCAGCGCGCCGAGCCGCTGCCGGAGGGGCCCGACATCGAGCCTCCCGATCTCACGCACGCCAACGGCATCGGCGGCTTCACCGCCGAAGGACGGGAGTACGCCATCGTGCTGCGTGGTGAGGAGAACACGCCGCAGCCATGGGTCAACGTGATCTGCAATCCTCGCTTCGGCACCGTCATCGGGGCGACCGGCGCGTCGTGGACCTGGGCGGAGAACAGCCGTGAGAACCGGCTGACGCCGTTCGGCAACGACACGGTCGCCGAATGGACCGGTGAGGTCCTCTACCTCCGAGACGAGGAAGGCGGCGAGCTGTGGGGGGCCACGCCGGGACCTTTGCCTCGGCGTGCTGAAGAAGGCCGCTGGGTCACTCGACACGGCGCGGGCGTCACGCGCTTTGCTTCCGGCAGCCACGGCATCTCCTCGGAGCTCACGGTATTCGTCCACGCCGAGGAGCCGCTCAAGCTGTCGCGACTCGCGCTCACCAATCACACCTCGCTCCCGCGCCGTCTGAGCCTGTTCGCCTACCAGGAGTGGGCGTTGTGTCCGCCGCGCGCCGGCGAGCATCGCTTCGTCATCACCGAGCAGGATGAAGCCTCGGGAGCGGTGCTGGCGCGCAATCCCCACAACCAGCAGTTCGGGACGCGCGTCGCCTTCGCGCACGCCACTCCGGCGCCGGTCTCGGCGACCGGAGACCGCTACGAATTCCTGGGACGCAACGGCTCGCTGAGACGACCTCTGGCGCTGAGCCGCCAGCGCCTGTCGGGGGCGTTCGGAGCGGGACTCGATCCCTGCGCGGCGCTCCAGGTCAGGATCGATCTCGAGCCCGGCGAGACGCGCGAGGTGATCCTGCTGCTGGGCCAGGGCGACGATCGCGCCCACGCGCTCGACCTGGTGCGGCGCTTCGGCGACCCGGCCGCCGCCGCGGAGGCGCTCGAGCAGGTCGAGCGGCGCTGGAACGACATGCTGGACGTCGTGACGGTGTCGACGCCGGACGATTCGTTCGACGTCATCATCAACCGTTGGCTCCTCTACCAGAGCCTGAGCTCGCGGATATGGGCCCGGACGGGCTTCTTCCAGCCGGGCGGGGCCTACGGCTTCCGCGACCAGCTGCAGGACGTGATGGCGCTGTCGTTCGCCAGGCCGGATCTCTATCGCGAGCACTTGTTGCGAGCCGCGGGGCGTCAGTTCGTCGAGGGTGACGTGCAGCACTGGTGGCACGAGCCTTCCGGCAACGGCCTCCGAAGCCGCTGCTCCGACGACCTCCTGTGGCTCCCCTTCGTGACCGCGTATTACCTCAAGTGCACGGGCGATGCCGCGGTGCTCGACGAGAGCCTGCCCTTCCTCGAAGGCCCGCCGCTCGTGGAAGGCGAGCTCGAGGCCTATGGATTGCCCATGACGAGCGCGCAGCGCGGAACACTGTACGAGCATTGCGCGCGCGCCATCGATCGGGGACTCACGGTCGGGTCGCACGGGCTGCCCCTGATCGGCATCGGGGACTGGAACGACGGCATGAATCGCGTGGGCCACCAAGGCCGCGGCGAGAGCGTCTGGCTCGGGTGGTTCCTGTCGAAGATCCTGCAGGAGTTCGCGGCGATCGCGCGTGTGCGAGGCGACCTGGACCGGGCGCGCCGCTGGCGAACGGAGCGTGAGCGCCTGGCGAGCAGCCTGGAGCTCGCATGGGACGGCGACTGGTATCGCCGCGCGTATTTCGACGACGGCTCTCCGCTCGGATCAGCGCAACTCTCGGAATGCCGCATCGACTCGATCTCGCAGAGCTGGGCCGTGCTGTCCGGGACCGCCCCGCAGCGCCGCGCCGAGCGGGCGATGGATGCGGTGCGCACGCAGCTCCTGCGGCGGGACGCCGCGGTCATCCAGCTGCTGGCGCCGGCGTTCGACCAGTCGACGCTCGACCCGGGCTACATCAAGGGTTACGTGCCCGGCGTGCGCGAGAACGGGGCCCAGTACACGCATGCCGCGCTGTGGGCGGTGATGGCGATCGCGCGGCTCGGCAGCGGCGACGAGGCCGTGGAGCTGTTCCATATGCTGAACCCGGTCAACCACACGCGCCATCGCGCCGACGTCGAGCGCTACAAGGTGGAGCCCTACGTGGTGGCCGCCGACGTCTACACGCATCCCATGCACATCGGCCGCGGAGGATGGACGTGGTACACGGGTTCGGCGGCGTGGATGTACCGTCTTGGAGTGGAGTCCATCCTCGGGCTCAGACGCCGCGGCGACTGCTTCCGCGTCGTGCCCTGCGTGCCCGCGTCCTGGAGCCGCTACCAGATGCGGTTGCGCCACGGAAGCACGACCTACGAGATCGTGGTCGAGAATCCCGAGCGGCGGAACCGCGGCGTCGCTCGCGTCGAGCTCGACGGCGTCACGCTCGAGGACGTCACGATCTCGATGAAGGACGACGGGGGTGTCCATCAGGTCCGGGTCCTGATGGGCGAGCCGCCCGTGCCGGTGGCCAAGAGCACTCGCGAGCAGACCCTTTCCTCTCACCGCCCAGGTTGAGATGATCGGTCCGTGCTCTTACGAGTAACCCGATGAGCGATCGAGAGTCGAGAGGCGGGTCATGGGTGACCCGCACATGGGGAGAGTTCGAGAACGACCACTGCGCCCTGCTCGCGGCGTCGATCTCCTATCACGTCCTCTTCGCATTCGTGCCGCTGGTGACGTTCCTGGTGGCGATGTTCGGCTGGATCACGCGCGACCCCGCGGCGCGCCAGAATGCGGTCGATTGGCTGGTCCAGCTCCTTCCGCTCCAGGCATCCGAAGACAACCTGGTGCTCGAGATGATCCGCAACGTCTCCTCGCAGACCGGCACCCTCACCATCATCGGCGCTCTTGGATTGATGTGGGCGAGCACCGGCATCTTCGGCAGCATCCGAAGCGCGCTCAACATCGCCTGGGGCGTGCCGAACAAGCGCGGATTCTTCACCGACCTGCTGGTCGACGTCGGCTCGCTGCTGGGCTATGGCCTGCTGTTCGCCTCCTCCATGGGAGCCACGGTGGCGCTCCACTCGGTGCAGAGCTCGGTTCTCCGACTGCCGTTCGTCCGGCCCGACGGTGTCCTTCATTACCTGTTCCTGGCCGCCGGCCTGCTGCTTCCCGCGACGTTCTCGTTCATCGCTTTCCTGCTGCTGTTCCGCTTCGTGCCCAACGTGCGCCACCAGGTTCGCGACGTGTGGATCGGCGCGCTGGTCTCCGCGGTGCTCTTCGAGGCCGGCAAGCATGCCTTCGCCTTCTACGTCGCCCATTTCAACCGCTACCAGTCGCTCTACGGCACGCTGGGCGGCGTCATGCTGTTCATGCTATGGACGTACGTGTCCGCGATCACCCTGCTGATCGGCGCCGAGGTGGCGGCAGAGCGAGAGCGCCGTCTGAGGGGGGCGCCGGCCTCGAGCCGCAAGACCGCGCCCGGATACCCGGCTCCCGCCGCGGAAGTCGGAGAACGCGACCGCTCGGCCTACATGCCGCGCTGAGAGCGCGCGTCGCCGAGCCGTAGCGAGAGGCAGCTGATCCCGCCCTCCATCTTCTGGAACTCTGACATCTCGAGCGCGATCAACGGGAGCCCGAGCCCGCCGAGCCGGGCTTCCAATCGTGGGAAGCCGGCCGGAATCAGCATGTGATCGTTCAGTCGCACACCGTTCGCTCCCATCTGCTCATCGGACTCGACGCGAACGATCTCGAAGCCGGCGAGGGCGGGATGCGCCGCGAGCGTTTCCGTGGCCATCAGCCTGCGACCGCCGAGCCACGACAGTCCGCTCTTCAAGTGGAGGAGCTCGGGGTCGCCGTTCAGTGCGATGCGCCCGCTGGTGAAGCCCTCCTCGGCCAGATGCTCCTCGAGCTGGGCGGCCCCTTCGTCGTTGGTGCGCTCCGAGATTCCGATCAGGAAGTGGGAGCCGATCTCGCACACGTCGCCGCCATCCAGCGTGCCGGGCGGCTCGATGGTGCGCACGCGCGCCACGCGAGAAGCCAGCGCCTCCCGCACCAGCTCCACCTCTCCGCGGCGGCTCGGCGCCCCTGGACGAGCGAGCACCGCGCACTGAGGGAGGAGAACGGCCGTGTCCTCGATGAACGTCGAATCGGGGTAGATGTCTACGGGCTCCAGCACCACCACTTCGAGACCGCAGCGCTCCAGCGCGCGCACGTAGTCACGGTGCTGTGCCCGCGCGCGGTCGAGGTCGGGGGTCCCGAGATAGCCGCGCGTCAGTCCGCGGGCGAAATGGGATCCCGGCGGCCGAACGATCGCGGTGTGGAACATCGAGATGGGAGCGGTGGATCGCCTCGGTCCCCTCGTCATCGCTGCGAGACGGTCCTACTCGCGATCCCTCGAGCGGTCTCGCGATAGGGGTCAGCCAGCCGCGATTGGCGGTTCGCGTCGTAGTACGCCACGATCCTGCGGAGGGCCACACGCCGCTCAATCTCGTGGAGCGGCGCCGTGAGGATGCCGCGCGCGGCCACCGCGATCAGGGAGTCGGCGCGTGCGCGCTCACCTGAAGCCGAAAGGCATAGCGCCAATCCTGACTGAAACACCTGGAATTGGGGCGTCGCTCCATCGAGTCCCGTGAGAGTCGCGTCAAGAAAAGTCCTGGCGCTGTCGAGTCGGCCCCGATCCACCAGGAACATTCCATACTCCCCGAACGATAACAGGGAAACGGCGGCAGTCGTTCCGTACGCGCGGCGGCGAACTTCGATGACCCGGCGGAAGAAGGTGTCGGCTGCTGCATGCTTGCCACGCCACGCCAGGATGCGAGCCAGGTGCTGCATCTCTCCTACCGCTCGCGGATGCTCGGGAGCATTGATCTTCAGCGAGAGATCGACGGCGCTCCGCACCCATGCCTCCGCGTCCGCGAGCTTTCCGTCCATCTCGGAGACTTCGGCCATACGTGCATACCCGGCGGCCATGAGCGGGTTCTCCTCCCCCAGAGACACCCGCCAGATCTGGAGACCTTCACGCATGAGCGCTTCGGCCTCGCGAACCTCACCCAGACTCGCGATCGATAGCGAGAGCCTGTAGATGGTCTGGCCAACCTTGGGATGCGCGTCGCCGTGGGTCTTCCTCATGCGGGCGAGAACGTCCTTCCCGAGAGAAACTGCCTCCGCCCATTTCCGCTCCTTGTTCAATGCATCAACATAGTTGCTGAGCACCTCCAGGGTCTCGGCGTGATCGGCTCCAAGCTCGCGTGTGAGGATTTGTGCCGCCGATCGATAGTAAGAGCCGAACTCGTTGCCGGAGATGGTCCGGGCCATGGCCATGAGAGAGAGACCGCGCCCCACCTCGGCCGACGTCTCGCCGTGGATCGATTTCGCCATCTGGAGATACCGGCCCAGCAGGCTCTCGGCCTCTGCCTGGCGACCCCGCTTGATCTGGATGTCCGCCAAAAGGAGCAGGCTCCGCTCGACGTCCAGGCCGCGCGGCCCCTCGAGTTCCTCGCTCATCGCCAGCGCCAGCCGGCAGAGCGAGTCGGCCTCCTGACGCCGCCGCCATAGCAGGGCGTTCGCCGACAGCTCGCGTAGCCCACGGGCGACCTGAATACTGCGCGGCCCGAACGCGCGTCGCTCGAGCTCGAGACCACGGCGCAACAAGGAGTCCGCGATGGCGTGCTGGCCAAGCTCCCGATAGGTGGTGCCGAGCGTGGTCGTCACCTCCGCCTGGATCGCGGGCTCGCCTGCGAAGCTCCGGTCCACCGTGGGGATGGCGCGGTCGAGGACTTCGCGCACGGTGACCGAGCTGCCGAGAGCGCCGGGGTTCGCCGCGCCCAGCATTCCCAGCAGGAAGTCGTTCATGGCGGCGGCACGCGCGGACGCGACCTGCGCCCGCTCACGCTCCCGGCGCTGATCGGCATAGAGCAAGCCCATGGCCACCGCGAAGACGGCGACCAGGAGCACGGCTGCCGTCCCCAGCACGAACGCGCCGCGATGCCGGCGCACGAGCTTGCGCAGCTCGTACATGGTGCTCGGAGGCCGCGCCAGGATGGCTTCGTGACTCAGGTAGCGCTCGAGATCGTCGGCGAGGGCTCCGGACCCCGCATAGCGAGCGTCGGGCTCTCGCGCCAGGGCCTTCATCACGATGGTCTCGAGATCGGCGTCTCTCGACTCTCCTTTCCCCAGCTGAATGCGCAGTGGCCGAGGCACTTCGCGTTCCAGCACGGCCAGGGCCTGGCTCAGCTCCAATCCGTCCAGCGCGTGCGGGAGAGAGCCGGTCAGCAGCTCGTAGAGCACGGCCCCCAGCGAGTAGACGTCGGTGCGGGTGTCGATCGCGCGCGAGCGTCCCCCCGCCTGCTCCGGGCTCATGTATCCCAGCGTCCCGATCGCCTGGCCCTCGATGGTGAGCCCCGGACCTGCCTCCTCTTCGAGGATGCGGGCGATGCCGAAGTCGATGATCTTGGGACGCGGAGAGCCGTCGACCTCGCCCACCAGGATGTTCGAAGGCTTGAGATCGCGATGGATGATGCCCTTCTGGTGCGCGTGCTGGACTGCACGGCAGACCTCGATCGTGAGCCGCACCACGTCGGACACCGAGGACTCTTGCCGCCGGCAGTACTCGGAGATCGGGAGGCCGCGCACCAGCTCGGTCACGAGGTACGGCATGCCGTCGGTGTCGAGTCCCGCATCGAGGATGCGGGCGATGGCGGGATGCTCGAGCAGCGCCATCGCCCGCCGCTCGGCGGTGAAGCGCGCCAGGACCCTGGCCGGATCGAGCCCGCCCCGCAGCAGCTTGATCGCCACTTCGCGGCGGAGCGGCTCCTCCTGCTCGGCCCGATACACGATTCCCATCCCGCCGACGCCCAGAACCTCGACGAGGCGATACGGCCCGAGGCGTCGGAGCGTCTCCACGGAGCCGGGCTCGAGAGCCGGAGCGAGAAGAGGAGCGATCAGATCATCCACGCGTGCGGAGTGGTTCTCGATGATTGGAACCTGATCCAGCAGGCTACGGAGCTCGCCGGCCAGCTCCGGGGAGGCCTGCTCCAACTCGGCCAGCCGAGCTTCCCGCTCCTCGGGGGAGAGCGATTCGCAACGAAGGAGCTCGTCCTTCAGCTGACCAAGGAGCGCAGGGTCCATTGGGCGTGGGGCTGCGCCGCGCCCTTGGGAGAGCGCGGCGCATTTCGAACGACGCGGCTATCTCACGAGGCGGAGCGACGTCCTGAAGATGCGCCGATCCGCATCCATCCGCGCGAAATATACTCCCGACTCGGCCAATTGACCGCCTTCATCGCGCCCGTCCCACTGCACCCGTCCGGTCCCCGCGGGTCGTTCCGCGTCGAGCAGCGTGCGCACCCGCGCCCCTCTCAGGTCGAATATCTCGATCCGCAGGTGGCCCGCTCTGGGGAGGCCGAAGACCAGCGTCGCCGTACCGTGGGTCGGATTGGGGAAAGGCGGATTCATGAAGGCCAGGCTGGGGATGGCGACGGCCGGATCGGATACGCCGGTGATCTGACGCTCCTGCGTCGTCCCCGCGTCGCCGGCGGAAGCGGTCCCCCCACCTCCGTCGCCTCCGCCGGTCTCGACCGTGATGGGGAGGGAGGCGATGATGTATCCGCTCGTCACGCCGGAAACGGGATCGAGGTGATAGAGCGCGATGCGCCCTCCGCCACCGCCCCCTCCGTACGCGCTGGCTGCCGCGCCTCCGTTTCCTCCACGGGCACGGACCGCACCGTTGCCCTGGATCGCCGAAGCGGTGATGGAAATGGTTCCCCCCGCTCCACCTCCCCCGGCATCGCTACCGCTCGCCGCGCCATCTTCGCCATCAGCATCGATCGATCCCTCGAGCGTCAGCGTGCCACCGACCACGAGACGCACCACGCCTCCTCCGGCGCCACCCGGCACCGCGCCCGAGCTCCCGCCGCCACTACCGGGATGGAAGGGTGCATCCTGCGAGTCGTACGTCGCCGTGGATCCTTGTCCGGTCGAGCCGTTGCCGCCGCGTCCCCCGTGCGCCCCACCTCCCGCGCCGCCGCCCGGTACTCCGGGAGGCCCACCCGGACCCTGGCTGGAGCCGTGGCCGCGCCCCTTCCCGGAGACCTTTCCCTCGGGGCCCACGTCGCAGTCTCCACCCACCACGATCGTGGTGGTGTCGGGGCCGACCAGCGTGCCGCTCAGAATGACGAGGTTGCCGGGCACCCGGAGCGGCGAATTCTGCGTCCTCACCGTGTCCCCGGCGCCAGCATCGATCGTGACGTTCATCGGAACGCCAGGACCCTCCACCAGGCCGCTCACCCATTCCGGGCCGGTCACGAAGCTGCCGTCGTGATAGATCAGCGTCACGCCATTGGCATAGATCGGCGCGTGCGCGACCGAGGCGCCGGCCTCGAGAGTGAGCGTGCCGGCATTGACGGTCGTGAGCCCCGCTCCAGGCTCGGTGGGCGAGCGCAGCACGTTGTCGCAACCGTCGGTCACCAGCATTCCCCCGTTGCCAGCGTTGACGACGGTGACTGCGCTCGCCAGATCGAGATTTCCAGGGCCGAAGATCGTTTTCGCCCCGTCCGCCACGGCGAAGGTCGAGGGACCGCCCGCGATGCGCAGCGTGGTCCCATTCAGGTGCAGCGACGATGAGCCCGTCATGCGCACGCTCTCCCCGCTCGACGGCGCGATCACCATCTCCCATCCGTGCGGGACGATCGACACGTTGGCGTTCTGGAGCTGGAGATGATCGAACGTCAGGCTGCCGCCGGCCGGATCGAGAACGATGTTGGCGTCACCCGCGAGGCCACCGTCGAGGATGAGAGTCCTGCCGTTGGTCGCGATCCCGCCGGAGGAAAGCACGGTGACGTCGTCTCCCACCCGGAGATCTCCCGATGTCGGATTGAGCGCGAGCGTCCCGCTCGGGATGGTGAGGGTGCCCGGCACGGTTCGATCCGAGGCCGGCATCGACAACTCGTTTCCCGCGCCGAGGGTGAGGACGAGATTCCGCGGGACGCCACTCCCCACGCTGGTTCCGGACGACCACTCCGGCCCTGGGGCCCAGTCACCGGTCGCGTATTGGAGCGTGGCGTTGGCGCCGTAGACCGGCGCCGACGCGAACGAACCGCCCGCGTTCATGAGCGCGGTACCGTTCACGGTGAGATTTCCGGCATTCAGGATCGGCGCGAACAGGCTCACGTTCGTCGCGTTTCGCGCCACGTCCACGGTGATCCCCGCGCCCTGGACCACCACGTTGGAGGGGCCAGCACCGCTTGGCCACATCGCGGCGGCGCCGTCGATGATCAGGGAACCTCCGGATCGGTTGCACACCAGCGTCCCGGTGGGCGAATAAACGAACTCGTTGCCCGACGCGGAGCCGCCTTCGTTGACCTGCAGCGTGCCCGCCACCGAGAGCGAGCCGCCATTGGCCAACGGCGCGCCGATCTCGACCGTGGCCCCGCTCGCGATCGTCACCACGGCGGTCGCGGCGACGCTCGCTCCGCCGTTCCAGGTGGTCGCGGCGGAACCGGAGATGGTCTGCGGGCCGAGCAGTCCATCGAACACGACCGATTGGGTCGCCGACAGCGTGAGCGGCGCGCCGTCGTTGGTCCAGTGCCCCCCGACGTGCATGGGCGCGGTCATGGTGCTGGCATAGGTGATGCCGCTCTCGACCCGGAAGTCGCCACGGACCGTCAGGTCGTTGCCCCCGGACGCGGTGTACGTCGCGGGGCCCGCGGAGCGCGCCAGCACGAGGCTGCCGTAGGTCCGCCCATCGGCGGCGATGGCGACGGTTCCCGTGCCCGGCACGTCGTAGACGAACTCGCCCCGTTCCGTGCCCGCGGCCTGCGACATCATCGCCAGGATCCCCGCCGGATCGAGGCTGGTGGCGTGGACGTAGCGCCCGCCGTTCTCGATGCGGATTCGGGCGCTGCACAGCGGATTCCCGGCGATCCCGTTGCCGCTCGACGCGCCGCTCGCGTTCTTCAGCGCTCCGCCGGTCTGGACGACGATGTCGTCCGCTTCGCTGTTCAGATCGTCCACCTGCATGGCCACCATGGCGGTGTTCCCGGCAGGCAGGACGAGGGTGATGGTCTGGCCGGCGGCTGGCGCGATCGTCACGCGTCCCACGATCGTGGTGGTGTTGCCCGGCGGGAGCTGCACCTGGTACGAGGACACGGCCTGCGAGTTGTCGAAGAGCACCCGGTCGATGCTCCCCGGTCGAACGCCGCCCAACCAGTTGGCCGGGTCGTTCCAGGTCGTGCCATCACCCAGCCCCGACCAGCGCTTCGCGATCGCGGACTCGATGAACCCGGGCGACCCGGTGAGCCAGGGGCGATACGTCACGTTGTCCGTAACGCTCTGCCCCTGCCCCCCGGGGTTGTAGTCGGGAGCGCCGGTCGATGGATCCGACGGTCCCGATGGATCTCCCCACCAGCAGCTCGTGGCGACGACCGACCCGCTCGCGTCCGAGCTGACGGCACCGCTCGCATTGCAGACGAACGCGCACGAGCTCGCCGTCACGGTACCCGAGGCTTGCCTGAAGATCCCCCAACCGGCCGAGTTGCGGATGACGCAGTTCGAGAGCGCCGGCTGGCTGGTGCCGACACTCTTGATGTTGAAGTACTGGCCGAAGTAGTTGCCCCCGCCGTTCTCGATCACGCAGTAGCTCATCTGCGACGCCGTGCTCGACCCCGGGAAGACAATCCCCAGCCAGCCGCCCGGCGCCCCGTTGACCGACGTGAACACGATCGGCGAACCCGCCGTTCCCACCGCCATGAGCGATCCCGTGCTCGACCCGTTCGGATGGCCCACCGTCACCCCGGCGCCCGCCTCGAACTTCAGCGTCGCCCCCGGCTCGACCGTCAGCGTCGCGCCGTTGAGGACCGTCACCGGACTCTCGAACTCGTACACCAGCCCACCGCCCAGCGCCCCCCAGGTCCGGTTCGTGCTCACAGTCCCCAAGACGAAACGAACCCCCACCGTGTAGCCAGTCAGCGTGATCGATCCGCTCGTCACCGACATCGGCGGGACTCGCAGCGCGTATGCCCCGCTGCCGCTGAACGTGCACCCGCTGAGCGCGGGGGTCGAGGACGAGGCGTCCGTGTCCACGTCCACCCCCAGGTGGCTCCCGGTCGCGAAGCTGCAGTTCGTCAGGGTCGGGTTGCTGGTGCCCAGACACAGCACGTCGGTGGCCCCGTTCTCGCTGAACGCCGTCGCCGTCACCGTCAGGTTCGCACTCCCGAGCCGCATCCCGTAGCCCGCCGATCTCCGGATCGTGCAGTTGTCGATCGTCGGCTGGATCGTGTCGTAGCACTTGAGATTGAAGAACTCCCCGAAGTAGTTCCCCCCGCCGTTCTCGATCACGCAGTAGCTCATC
>DASTBI010000198.1 GCA_035712145.1 Candidatus Eisenbacteria bacterium
GGTTTCCGCCGCGGGGCCGGGGGCGACGTTGCCGAGCGGCACGAAGGTGCGCGCGATGAGGTCACGCGCGCGGGCGGGGTCCACGCCGTTTCCCTGCTGGCAGGGGGTGTACCGCACCCGGTTCCTTGGACAGTCGTGAAGCCACGCACACGATGATGGAGGGGGATATCGAGGTAGCGACCCCCGTCGTGAGAACCGATCCTGGGCCAAATGCGGCCCTCGGTGTTCTGGTCAACCGGAAGGACGCCGGTCATGCGGCCCTCCGGGGCGCCTCGGCGCGCGCCTGCGCCGGCGTGCGATGGCCAAGGCGTTCGATGAGCCAGTCGTGGTTGTAGCGCCCGATGAAGGCGGCGATGATCCGGCGGGCCTCCTCCAGGGTCTCGAAGCGATGCAGGTAGAGGCACTGCTCCTTCAGCGTGCGGATGAAGCGCTCCATCACGCCGTTGCACTCGGGTTCCCCGACGTACGACGGCGAGATCGTCATCCCGAGCCACTTCACCTCGGTGATCCACGCATCGGCGATGTACTGCGGCCCCCAGTCGCAGCGGATCTTGAGCCCGCGCGCCACGTCTTTGCGGAATCCGCCCAGGAGCTCGCGCGCGCCCTGGCGGAGCGGTTCCAGGGCGGCCCACCGGTCCCCGAGCTTCGCCACATGCCACCCGACCATGTCGTCGCTGTAGTGATCGATCGCCCCGAAGAACCAGCACCACCCGTCGCGCTCGGTATAGAACCGTGTCGCATCCGTCCCCCACATGAGATTCGGGGCCGTCGTTGTGATCGTGCCGGTGTGCGCAGGATCGCCGTTCGGGGGGCCGAGGCGCCGCGGCGCCAGCAGCTGGTGCTGGCGCATCAGGCGCAGCACCCGCTTGCCGCTGACCGCCAGGCCGCGGTGGGCGAGCCGCGCGCGCACCTTCCGATAGCCTTCCCCGTGGAATGGCGTGGCCGCCAGGACCGCGCGGATCGCTTCCACCAGGGTCTCGTCGGTGACCACCGGCTTCGGCCCGCGGCGCCCCGCCGGCGTGGCCGGCGCCGGGGACGGTGGCGCGTAGACGCTGGAGCGGGCCACCCGCCACACCTGGCACAGCATCGTGAGCGGATAGCGCCGCCCGGTGCTCGGGCTCACTCGGCCCCTCACCGCCGCGATCTCTTCCACTCGTCCGCGAGCCCCCTTTTTTCGATGAGCAGCTCGGCCAGCTCGAGCCGCATCATCAATTCCCCGATTTTCGCCCGCGCCAGGGTCAGCTCGCGTTCCTCCGGCTCGGCCCGGCTCTTGAGGCCCCGCGTCCCCGTCTCCAGGAACGCCCGCTTCCAGCTCTCGAGCTCGTGGCCCGGCACCTGGCTCTCGCGCGACACCGCGTCGAGCGCCTCCCCGCGGAGCAGTCGCAGGACCAGCTCGATCTTCCGCGCGGCGCTCCATCGCTCGGGCAGCTCACTTTCGGCGGGCGCGTCCGGTTGCGCCTCGGGCGGCCGGGCCGCCTTCCGCTTCTTCAAGTTCATGTCGGCCTCCTTGGTCACCAGCATGATTAGTCAAACCGGTGTCCAACGAAACCGGGTCCGATTTAGTAGTACCAAGACAGCAAGCACCAACCGGACCCACGCCATGGCGCCCCTCCCCCAAAGGACTCGATGGCAAGCTACCTATTCCTGGCGTGAGGGAATGCCGAGGGTCAAGCGCATTCTGCCCTTATAGGGCGACCCGATTCCTCAGAGGCCTC
>DASTBI010000199.1 GCA_035712145.1 Candidatus Eisenbacteria bacterium
ACGCACGTGGTCGCGAATCCTCGCGGTCTCGGGTCCATAGCGCGCGAGGTGACGATCCAGCACCATGATGTTCACGGCGCTCTCGCGAATGGCTCGGTCCTGTGTATCGAAAGTGTTCTTGGCCGCGGCAGTCACCAACCCCAGCAGCAGTGCGGTCATGGTCGCGATCAAGCCCATGCCCAGTCGCACGACGTCCTGCGACTCCTTGGACGTGTGCTCTTCCGGCAGCCTCGAGCGAATCACCATTCCCACCCATGCCGCGCTGAACGTCAGGACGAACGTCAGGAAACCGATCGAAATGGCGAGCATGCCGTTCTCCAGATCAGTCGTGGCTTCATGATGACGGGCGGATTGGCGCCACTCTAGCGCCTCCCGCCCCTGGCACTCCCGCGTAATCTGCAGTCGCCGAGCCGCGGCCTCCAGGACTTGTTCACCCACCGCTTCACGGACGTATCCTCGTTGTTGTGAAGCAACGGGAGTCGGAGTCGATTTCCAGATGAGGAGGCACCGATGAACCGGCGGCTCGCTCTGCTAGCACTCGCGTTGATGGGCTCGATGGTCAGCGCGCACGGACAGACGTCCGGGACCATCTTCGAGGCCACCCTGGGCGAATCCGGCCAACGGACGGCGGAGGTTTCCACCGTCCAGCTCGAGCGCCTTCTCGCTGACCAGAGCGCCGTTGTGCTCGACACGCGTCCTTTTCGCGAGTTCGCGATCAGCCACATCCCGGGTGCTCGAAACGTTGCCGCCAAGCCCGGTGTTCCCATGTCGGCCTATGTCTCCGATGTCGCGGAGATCGGCAGACTGGTCGAGGGGAAGAAAGAGACTCCCCTCGTTCTCTACTGCAATGGTCCCTACTGCGGCAAGAGCAAGAGGCTGGCGGACGAGCTCCTCGCGGCGGGCTACAGCAACGTTCGTCGCTATCAGCTCGGCATTCCGGTCTGGCGGGCTCTGGGCGGCCTGACGGAGATCGAGGCCGACGGGTTACGCCACGTGGTGACGAATGACCGAACCGCCGTTCTCATCGATGTGCGCGAACTCGACGCTTTCCGCTCCGGCACCCTGCCCAACGCTCGAAGCATTCCGCGGAGCGGGGTGTTGGAAGGAAAAGACGTCGGCGAGGTCAAGCGTGCGAAGGACGATGGCCGGCTGCCGATGGAGGATCACAACACTCGCCTC
>DASTBI010000200.1 GCA_035712145.1 Candidatus Eisenbacteria bacterium
GACCTGCTCCTCGACGTTGTGCTTGATGATACGGGCTTCGGTGATGAAGACCACCTCCTCGGCGATGTTGGTGGCGAGATCGGCCACGCGCTCGAGGTTGCGCGCCACCAGGATCAGGTCCATCGCGCGGGTGATGGTGCGAGGATCCTCGATCATGTAGGAGATCAGCTCGCGGAACACCTGGCGATTGAGGTTGTCGACTTCGTCGTCGCGCTTCACCAGCGTCCTGGCCGTCGCTCCGTCGCGACGAACGAACGAGTCGAGCGCCTCGCGCAGCATGCTGGCCGCCAGGTCGGCCATGCGCGGGATGTCCACCAGCGGCTTGAGCGGCGGCTCGCCCGAAAGCCTCTGGGCAGATTGCGCGATGTTGACCGCGTGGTCGCCAACTCGCTCGAGATCGTTGCAGATCTTGAGGGCGGCGGTGATGAAGCGCAGGTCCACGGCCATTGGCTGGCGCAGAGCCAACAGGCTCACGCAACGCTCGTCCACGTCGATCTCGAGCCGATCGATTGCGTTGTCGTCGGTGAACACTTCCTCGGCGAGCTTGCGGTCGCGGCGCTTCAGCGCCTCGACCGACTTCTGGACGATCGCCTCGGCCCGTCCTCCCATCTCCAGGAGCTCCTCCTTGAGGGCCTGGAGGTCCTGATCGAAATGCCTCTGCACTTCGGGTCCTCCTTGCCGGCTCAGCCGAAGCGGCCGGTGATGTAGTCCTCGGTCAGCTTCTCCCTGGGGCTCGTGAACATGTGCGCCGTGTCGTCGTATTCGATCAGCTCGCCGCTGAGCATGAAGGCGGTGCTATCGGAAACGCGCGCGGCCTGCTGCATGTTGTGGGTGACCACCACGATCGTGTAGGTGCGCTTGAGGTCGAGGATCAGCTCCTCGATCCGGGCGGTCGCGCTCGGATCGAGCGCCGAGGCCGGCTCGTCCATCAGCACGACTTCGGGCTCGACCGCGAGGCAGCGCGCGATGCACAGACGCTGCTGCTGTCCGCCCGACAGCTGCAGCGCCGACTTGTCGAGCCGGTCCTTGACCTCGTCCCACAGCGCGGCTTGGCGCAGCGCCTGCTCGACACGTGCTTCGACTTCCGTGCGGTCGCGAAGTCCCAGCAGCCGCAGCCCGAAGTCGACATTGGCGAAGATCGACTTCGGGAAAGGATTGGCGCGCTGGAACACCATCCCGACCCGCCGCCGAAGCTCCACCACGTCGGTGTCGCGCGTCGTGACGTCGCGCCCGTCGATGAGGACTTCCCCCTCGGTGCGCACCCCGGCGATCAGGTCGTTCATGCGGTTGAAGGAGCGGAGCAAGGTGCTCTTGCCGCATCCCGACGGCCCGATGATCGCGGTCACGCTGCGCGCGCGAATGTCGAAGCTGATGTTCTTGAGCGCGTGATGCGCGCCGTAATACAGGTTGAAGGCGCGCGTCGCGATCGGGATCTCCGGCGGCCCCGCTTTGGTCTGAGGCCGCTCGCTGACCGGCTTGGGGGGCGCGATCGCCGGCTTGGGCGGAGTGACCTTCACTCGCGTATCCACCGTCAAGAAACCCCTCCCCCCGCTGTCATCGGCGAGGCACGCGGCGAACGGTGAACCGAACCAGGGCCGACACCAACGTCACCAGCACCAGCAGCACCGATGCGGCCGACCATGCCTGGCGGTTCCAGTCATCGTATGGAGCGCGAGCATAGTCGAAGATGTAGACCGGCAGCGACGCCATGGGCTGGGTGAGTGAGAGCGACCAGAACCGGCTGCCGAGCGCCGTGAAGAGGAGCGGCGCGGTCTCGCCGGCCGCGCGCGCGAGGGCCAGCAGCACCGCGGTCAGCACCGCCGGCGCGGCGGCCGGAAGGACGACCTGCTGGATCACCCGCCAGCGCGGTGCGCCGAGCGCCAGTGCCGCTTCGCGGTAGGAGCGCGGGACCAGACGCACGACTTCCTCGGTCGAGCGCACGATGGTCGGGAGCATGATGATGGCGAGCGCGACGCCTCCGGCGAGGCCGGAGAAGTGGCCCATGGGAACCACCACCAGACCGTAGGCGGCGACGCCGATCACGATCGACGGCACGCCGCTCAGCACGTCGGCGGTGGTGCGTACGAGAGTCCCGAGCCGGCCGTTGCCGTGCTCGGCGAGGAACAGTCCCGCACCGACGCCGATTGGCACCGAGAGTCCCGTGCCGAGCAGGACCATCAGCGCGGTCCCGACGATCGCGTTGGCCACGCCGCCTCCGGTCTCGCCGACCGGCTTGGGGAGATTGAAGAAGAACTCCGCCGTCATCCCGGGAAGCCCGAGACGGAGGACGTGGTAGAGGATCAGCGCGAGCGGGGAGATGACGATCAGGGCGGCGACGTAGCAGGCCACCGTCGAGCCGCGGTCGAAGAGCCGCCGCTGGAGTGACGGGCCGTGGGCCACGAGCGGAGCGAGTTTAGGCGGCGCCGGCGACGTCACGTCGTCCTCCCGTGCTCCAGATCACCAGCACTCGCGCGAAGCTGTTCACCAGCATGGTGACCATCAGCAGCACGAACGCGATCTCGATCAGCGCCGACAGGTGCAGCTTGGTGGTCGCTTCGCTGAACTCGTTGGCGATGACGCTCGCCATGGTGGCGCCAGGCGCGAGCAGCGAGGCCGAGATGCGGTTCGTGTTGCCGATCACCATCGTCACCGCCATGGTCTCCCCGAGCGCGCGGCCGAGCGCCAGGATCACCGCTCCGAGGATGCCGGGGCGCGCGACGTCGAGCGTCACCGCGATGGCTTCGGCGCGAGTCGCTCCCAGAGCCAGCGCCGATTCCCGCAGCGCGCGCGGCATCGAGAGCAGGATCTCGCGTGAGATCGAGACGATCGTGGGCAGGATCATCACGGCCAGGACGATGGCCGCATTGAGCATCCCGATTCCGAAGGGGAATCCCCGGAAGAGCGGCAGGAACCCCCAGTGGGCGATCAGCCACGGCTCGATGTTGGCGCGCAGGAAAGGCGCGAGCACGAACAGGCCCCACAGTCCGTAGACGATGCTCGGGATCGAGGCCAGCAGCTCGACGATGAAGGCCACGGCCGAGCCGACCCGCGGGGGCGCCAGCTCCGAGAGATAGACCGCCGTTCCAAGCCCGAGCGGAAGCGCCAGCAGCAGCGCGAGCGCCGAGGACATCAACGTCCCGTACAGATACGGCAACGCGCCGAACCGTTCCGCGACCGGATCCCACTCGGTGCTCATCAGGAACCGGAAGCCATAGGCCCGCATCGCAGGCAGAGCCCCGGAAAGGGCCTCCCAGGCGATCAGCAGCACGGTGGCCAGAACCGTGAGCGCCAGGATCTGGAGCAGACGATAGTGCGCGGCGTCCGCCCACGGATGGGATCGCCCTCGCGCTCGCAGGCGGGGAATCACGGCCTCGATCGGCCGCACCGCGCCAACGCCCTCCGCCATGGCTTAAGGAATGGCCTTCCTGCCGCTCGACGTGAGCGTCTTCAACGAGGCCTCGTTCAGCGCGACGACCGCCTCCGGGAGCCGCGCGTAATCCAGCGCCTCCGCGTGCTGCTGGCCGTCGTGGATCGCCCAGTCGATGAAGTTCGCGAGCGCCTTCTGCTTGGCGGCGTCCTTGCTGTCCTGATAGACGAGCAGGAACGTCAGCCCGGCGATCGGATACGCGTCGCCTTTCCCGCCGTTCACGATCGGGGTGCGCACGTCCTTCGCCAGCGCGGTGGCGGCGGACGCCACCGCCGAGGTGGTGCTGGAAAGGGTCGGCTCGATGAAGTTGCCGGCCCGATTGCGAACTGCCGCCGTGGTGATCCTGTTCTGCTTGGCGTAGGCCAGCTCGACGTAACCGATCGATCCCGGCGTCTGGCGGACCAGTCCCGCGACGCCCTCGTTGCCCTTGCCGCCCACGCCCGCCGGCCACGACACCGCGGTGTTGGCGCCCACCATCTCCTTCCACCCCGTGTTCACCGCCGAGAGGTAGGTGGTGAAGATGCTGGTGGTGCCGCTGCCGTCCGAGCGATGCACCGGAAGGACCGGCACGGCGGGCAGAGACACTCCGGGGTTCGCCGAGGCGATCGCCTTGTCGTTCCACGTGGTGATCTTGCCCATATAGATGCCGACGATCGCTTCGGGCGTGAGCTTCACCGTGCCCTGGACGCCGGGAAGGTTGTAGACCATGGCCACCGCCCCGGCCACGGTCGGGAAGTGGACGACCTTTCGCGGCATCTCCCGGAGCCGGTCATTGCTGAGCGCCGCGTCGCTGGCGCCGAAGTCGACCGTTCCGGCCTTGAGCTGCTGGATGCCGCCGCCGCTGCCGATCGACTGGTAGTTGATCGCGACACCGGTCTTCGCGTGATAGAGATCGAACCACTTGGAGTAGATGGGATACGGGAACGTGGCACCGGCGCCGGTGAGGCTCTGCGCCACCGCCGGCTGGCACGACGCCATCATCGGCAGAGCCACCGCGGCCCAGAACGTTCGCTGAATGATGTTCTTCATATGTCGAGTTCCTCTCAGGACTGAGGCCTGCTGTATCGGTAGTAGAACGTGATGCGCGCCTGCAGATCGTGCTGCCCCGGCCCCACCGCCGTGCCCTTCTCGATGTACTCCATGGCCTCGATGTTGGGCATGACGTGCACGTCGCGGAACGGCTGCCAGTCGACGCCCGCGATCCACAGACGCTGATCCACGCGATTCGAGGCCCGGTGATTGGGCTCCCACTGGTCGACGCGCGCGAAGGCGGCGATCGTCGGCGAGAGCGTGCCTCGAGCGAACAAGGAGAAGCCGCGCGGCTCCTGGTTGGGCACTCCGGAGCGGTGGTTGACGCGCGACAGGGCCTCGAAGCCGAGCGCGACCCGGCGGAATTCGTATCCGGCAAAGATCTTCCACGTCGCTTGGTCCTGGTTGATCGCGGCGCTGTCCGGGGACAGCGGCGCCGCCGTGTCCAGGTTGACCCGGACGCCCTGGTAGTCGACGTAAGGCTCGAGCCGGAGCTCGCCGATCCGGACCGGCAGCGTGAAGTAGAACTTCTTGTAACGATCGGTCTCGGGCCGCTGGCCGGTTCCGGTGCCGATCATCGCCGTATAGCCGAGCCGGTGGTTCGGATCGGCGAATCCCTTGAGCGAGATGCCAAGGTCCGAGGAAGACGCCAGGCCGCGGAAGTCAGCGATCGTCTTTTCGATCGAGCGATATCCCCAGAACTCCTCGCTGTTCTCCCAGGTCGGCGTGTTGATCATCCCGAAGAAGAAGTCGGCGCGCGGCAGGACGCTCTTGGCCAGGAGATAGGCGTTCTTCAGGTACGCGCCGATCTTGCCGTCACTGGTGAGCGCCCGGCTGTCCAGCTCGAGCCTGAAGCGGGTCGCGTATTTGATCGAGAGATCGTTGTCGAGCTGGAAATAGATGCGGCGAATCAGCAGACCGTTCAGGTCCTCGGTGATTGGCCGGATGCCGTCGATCACCACGTTGCCGGCATCGACTCCCGCCGCGTTGTAGACGTGAGTCGGATCCCCGGACACGTTGTAGTAGAGGTCTCCGAACAGGTATCCGGTGATCCGGCCCCTTGGAAAGTCCGGCGGCGTAGTCGGTGTCGGCGGCGCCTGGTGGCTGGGCGCGGCCGCGGTGTCCGGCGACGTGCCGCTGGGCTGCGCGAAGCATGGGACTGTGGCGACCACCGTCCCGGCCAGAAGTGCCGGCCAGAGGCCACGTGCCTTCATCGGGCTTCCTCCATGGTAACGGCGGAGCCGGCCGGTTGATCCGGCTCGGCCGACCGCTGACTTCCTGGAAGGACCCTATGCGCCGTCGCGTTGCCGAAAACTCAACGCCATGTTTCCGTGGGGTTAATACGGGTTGCCGGAGATCGCGCGCTCACTGGCTGCGCTCGGTGGTGGAGCGCAAAGGGCGCTTCAAGATCTACAGCACGACGGACTGAGTCTCACGTGGCTCGGCGCGGCAGCTCGAAGCGGAACGTGCTGCCCTGACCGACCGCGCTCTTCACTTCGATGACGCCGTCGTGGAGCGCGAGAATGTGCTTCACGATCGAGAGTCCGAGGCCGGTTCCGCCCTTGGCGCGCGAGCGCGCCTTGTCGACGCGGTAGAAGCGCTCGAAGATCCGC
>DASTBI010000201.1 GCA_035712145.1 Candidatus Eisenbacteria bacterium
GCGGGAGATGGTGATGCCCGGGGACAACGTGGACGGAATGGACGTGGAGCTGATCACGCCGATCGCGATGGAAGACGGGCTGCGGTTCGCGATCCGCGAGGGTGGGCGCACGGTCGGCGCCGGCGTCGTCACCCAGATCGATAAGTAGGCGGAGGAAGTCGTGCGGGATCAGGTCACGTTGGCGTGCAACGACTGCAAGCGACGGAACTACATCACCACCAAGAACAAGCGGCTCCATCCCGATCGGGTGGAGTTCCGGAAGTTCTGTCCGTTCTGTCGCAAGCACACGGAGCACAAGGAGACGCGGTAAGAGGCACTCGGGAGGGAGACCGTTTTCTCTGGCGAGCCAGAGAAAACGGTAGGCCTGTAGCTCAGTCCGGCTAGAGCACCGGTCTCCAAAACCGGGAGTCGGGGGTTCAAATCCCTCCAGGCCTGCCATTCCGGAAGGCGGCAGGGACGCCGGGGCAGTCGAGAGGTCGCGAGAGTCGAGGAGGCATCGAGATGTCGTTGGTCGGTCGGATGCGCGAGTTCTGGAAGAACGTCGGCGTGGAGATCACCAAGGTGAGCTGGCCCACGCGGGACGAGCTGCGCGCTTCCACGATCGTGGTGATCGTCACCGTGCTGATCGTCGCTGCTTACATCGGCGTGGTGGACCGGGTTCTCAACATCGGCCTGGGGCTGGTCTTCAAATGACCAAGGACGTCATGACCAAGCGGTGGTACGTGGTCCATACGTACTCGGGCCACGAGAACAAGGTGAAGACGAACCTGGAGAAGGCGATCACCTCCTCGGGGCTCGGCGAACACTTCGGGCAGATCCTGGTTGCCACCGAGGACTTCGCCGAGATGAAGGACGGCAAGAGGAAGATCTCGAAGCGAAAGACCTTTCCGTCCTACGTGATGATCGAAATGGAGCTCAACAACGAGACCCGACATCTGGTGCAGAACGTGCCGGGCGTGACGCGCTTCATCGGCTCCGGACAGAGCGCGATCGCCCTCAAGGAAAACGAGGTCCGGCGGATCCTCGGACAGATGGAGGCCACCAAGTCCAAGCCGGTGCCGACGGTGACCTTCAGGATCGGCGACCACGTGAGAGTGGTCGACGGCCCGTTCAGTGCCTTCTCGGGAGTGGTCGACGAAGTCAACAACGAGCGCGGAAAGGTGAAGGTGATGGTCAGCATCTTCGGCCGCGCCACGCCGGTGGAGCTCGACTTCCTTCAGGTCCAGCCGGTCTAGGTCCGGTCAGGAGCAGCGACGATGGCGAAGCCAGTACAAGCGATGGTGAAGTTGCAGTGCAATGCCGGCAATGCCACTCCAGCACCGCCCGTGGGGCCGGCGCTGGGGCAGCATGGAATCAACATCATGGAGTTCTGCAAGCAATTCAACGCCCGGACCCAGCATCAGACGGGTCTGGTGATTCCGGTCGTGATCACGATCTACAACGATCGGTCGTTCACGTTCATCACCAAGACGCCGCCCGCGGCAATTCTGCTGAAGAGGGCGGCGGGTCTTGCCAAGGGCTCGGGCGTACCCAACCGCACCAAGGTCGGCAAGGTGTCGCGGACGCAGGTGCGCGAGATCGCCGAGCTCAAGGCGCCCGATCTCAATTCCGCCACGGTGGATGCCGCCGAGCGGATGGTGATGGGGACGGCCCGCAGCATGGGTATCGAGATCGCCGACTAAGAGAAGAAAGGGAAGGACCCGGATGGTTCGCCTGGAAAAGGAAGATGCCGAGCTGCTGCTGAGAGGCAAGACGCCGCGCGAGATCTACGACATCGTGCGCGAACGCGTCGCGCGTGCTCCGGGAGCGAGCATCAACGACTTCATCGAGACTCTCGAGTGGGTCGTCAAGGAAGGCTACGCGACGGAAGCGGAGCTCGAGGCGGTCGAAGAAGAATCGGCGTAGCAAGGATCACGGCGGGCCGAGGAGAGGTCGCGGCCCGGGGCGTGATCTTTCCCCTGAGTCGTGGGAGTGCCGGCACAGGCCGGCACGCTGGCACCACGGAGGAATGATGAAGCACGGCAAGCGATATCGAGCGGCGTCCGAGCTGACCACCAAAGCCGGTCCGGTCAAGGATCTGGCCGAAGCGGTGAAGCTGGTCAAGCAGACGGCGCGCGCCAAGTTCGACGAGACCATCGTGGTCTCTTCTCACCTCGGCGTCGACCCGCGGCACTCGGACCAGCTGGTCCGCGGCACGGTGGTGCTGCCCCACGGCACCGGAAAGAGCCTGAGGGTGCTGGTGCTCTGCAAGGGCGACCGTGAGAAGGAGGCCGAGGCGGCGGGCGCGGACTTCGTGGGAGCGGACGAATACGTGAAGAAGATCCAGGACGGCTGGCTCGAGGTGGACGCCATCGTGGCGACGCCCGACCTGATGGGCGAGGTGGGCAAGCTCGGACGCGTGCTGGGTCCGCGAGGGCTCATGCCCAATCCCAAGAGCGGCACGGTGACGTTCGACGTGGCCAAGGCCGTCAAGGAGCTCAAGGCGGGCAAGATCGAATTCAGAGTGGACAAGGGGTCGAACGTGCACGCGCCCGTCGGCAAGGCGTCGTTCGACCAGGAGAAGCTGCTCGAGAACGCGTCGGTGTTCCTGCGCGAGCTGGTGCGCGCCAAGCCGGCGGCCGCCAAGGGCACGTACATCAAGTCATTGACCCTGAGCGCGACGATGGGTCCCGGAATCGTGCTCGATCCGACGGCCGTGACGGCCTCGTTGAGCCGATAGGAGAGCGAGATGCCCACCGCCGAAAAGCAGCGGATCATCGAGGACACGTCCGCGCGCCTCGAAGGCGTCCGCGGGGTGTTCCTCGCGGACTTCAGCGGCATGACCGTGGAGAAGATCTCGCTGCTCCGCAAACAGTGCCGGGAGCAGCAGATCCAGTTCCACGTGGTCAAGAACACTTTGCTCAAGCGCGCGCTCAATGCCCAGGGAATCTCCGCGCTCGACGAGCACCTGAACGGACCGACCGGCGTCGTGTTCAGCCCGGTCAATGAGTTGGCGCCCGCCAAGATCCTGGTGGATTTCGCCAAGGCCCACGAGCGTCCGCGCGTCAAGGCGGCCTTCGTGGACGGACGGTTGTTCGACCAGAAGTCGGTTGGCGTGCTGGCGACGCTGCCGAGCCGCGAAGTGCTGCTCTCGCAGGTACTGAGCACCTTCATCGCGCCGATGACGCAGTTCCTGGCCGCGATCGAAGCCACGCTGCGGCTGCCCGCCACGATGGCGGACGTTCTGGAGCGGGAAAAGAGCAAGACCGCGTGAACGACGCCGAGCGCCGCTCGGCCTGAGGTTTTCGAAACAGTCAGACCCTGGAAGGAGAATCGGAAAGATGGCGACCGCGATTGATCAGGTGCTCGACCTCATCGGCAACATGACGGTGATGGAGCTGGCCGAGCTCAAGAAGCAATACGAAGAGAAGTTCGGCGTCACCGCCGCCGCGCCCATGATGGCGATGCCGATGGGCGGCATGGCGGGAGGCGGCGCGGCCGCCGTGGAAGAGAAGACGGAGTTCGACGTCGTTCTCACGAGCGCCGGCGACAAGAAGATCCAGGTCATCAAGGTCGTGCGCGAGCTGACCGGGCTTGGACTCAAGGAAGCCAAGGACCTGGTCGACGGCGCGCCCAAGACGGTCAAGGACAAGGTGACGAAGCAAGAGGCCGCCGACATGAAGGCCAAGCTCGAGGAGCAGGGCGCCTCCGTCGAGATCAAGTAACCGGCTCTCCGGGCGGGCAGCGTGCCCGCCGCGGAGACGTCGTGGCCCCACGCCGTTCGGCCGGCGCGCTCGCCCGCGCAGACCGGACCGCGAGGATGTCGTTCCTCCACGCGAGAGAGGCAGAAGGCTTTGAAGACGACACGTCGGAAGGATCGCAAGAGCTTCAGCAAGATCGACCGCGAATGGAATCTCCAGATTCCCAATCTGCTCGAAGTCCAGCTCAAGAGCTTCCGGGACTTCCTGCAGATGGAGACCGACCCGATGCGGCGCCGCAACGAGGGCCTGCAGGAGGTCTTCACCGGGGTCTTTCCCATCAGCGACCCGCGCGAGCTGTTCGAGCTCGCGTTCGTGGCCTACGACATCGGCGAGCCCAAGTACTCGATGGATGAGTGCGTCGAGCGCGACCTCACCTTCTCGGCGCCGCTCAAGGCGCGGCTTCGGCTCATCACGCGCGAGGAAGTGGACGGTGTCCGGCGCGACAAGGACGTGATCGAGCAGGAGGTCTACCTGGGTGAGCTGCCGCTCATCACCGAGAGCGGCACGTTCATCATCAACGGAGCGGAGCGCGTCATCGTGTCGCAGCTCCACCGCTCGCCCGGCGTGTTCTTCGACGAGCTCACCCACCCGAACGGCAAGCAGTTGTTCTCGGCGCGGATCATTCCCTACCGCGGCTCGTGGGTGGAGTTCAGCCTCGACGTCAACGACATCATGCACGTGCACATCGACCGCAAGCGGAAGCTGCCGGTCACCGTGCTGCTGCGCGCGCTCGGATTCGTGAGCGACCGCGAGATCCTCGACCTGTTCCACGAGCGCGAGACGCTCGACGTGCGGGGCAAGAAGGTCGAAGGCGCCCTGGGACGCATCTGCGCCCAGGACCTGGTCGATGAGGCCACCGGCGAGATCCTGCTCGAGGCCAACGACGAGATCACGCCTGAGAAGGTGGAGGTCATCAAGCGCGCGGGTCTCGAGAACCTCGAGGTCTACATCATCCCGAAGCAGGATGAGGCGGACGTCGTTCGCAACACCCTGCGCAAGGACCCAACGCGCTCGCAGGAAGAGGCGCTGCACCGCATCTACAGTCTGCTGCGTCCCGGCGAGCCGCCGCGCGCCGATTCGGCCCGCGAGATCCTCAACAAGCTGTTCTTCAATCCCAAACGCTACGACCTGGCGCGGGTCGGGCGGTACAAGCTCAACCAGAAGCTGCCGCACGAATTCCTGCTGCCGGGACGCGAAGTGCGCCGCAGCCTCGGCCTGGGGATTCCCGATCTCAACCACACCACGCTCTGCCGCGAGGACTTCATCGTCATCGTGAAGTACCTGCTCATGCTGCGGACGGGCGGGGACATGGTGACCGATCGCGGCGCGGACCCCGCGGTGACGGACGATATCGACCATCTCGGCAACCGCCGCGTGCGCTCGGTGGGCGAGCTGCTGGCCAACCAATTCAACATCGGCCTGGCCCGCATGGCCCGCATCATCCGGGAGCGCATGTCGCTTCAGGACCAGGAGAACGTGACGCCCACGGACCTGGTCAACGCCCGCACCATCTCGGCCGTGGTCCAGAGCTTCTTCGGGAGCTCGCAGCTTTCGCAGTTCATGGACCAGACCAATCCGCTGGCGGAGCTCACCAACAAGCGTCGTCTCTCGGCGCTCGGCCCCGGCGGGCTGACGCGCGATCGCGCCGGCTTCGAGGTGCGCGACGTGCATTACACGCACTACGGACGGATGTGCCCGATCGAGACGCCGGAAGGGCCGAACATCGGTCTCATCTCGTCGCTCTCGACGTACGCGCGGGTGAACGAGTTCGGCTTCCTCGAGACGCCGTACTTCCGCGTGCAGGACGGCACGCTGGACCGCAAGAAGCCGGAGTTCCTCGCGGCTGACGTCGAGGACCGCTCGCACATCGCTCCGGCCAACACGCCGTTCGACAAGCGCACGGGTGGGCTGTCCGATCCCTCGCTCACGGTGAGGTTCCGCGGCGAGTACCCGACCATCGACAAGACCGAGGTCGAGTACATGGACGTTTCGCCCATCCAGCTGGTTTCGCCGGCCGCGGCCCTCATTCCGTTCCTCGAGCATGACGACGCCAACCGCGCGCTGATGGGCTCCAACATGCAGCGCCAGGCCGTGCCGCTGCTCGAGACGGAGTCGCCGCTGGTCGGAACCGGTCTCGAAGACAAGGTCGCCCAGGATTCGGGCGCCCTGGTGCTGGCCAGGCGCTCGGGTGTCGTGGAGTTCGTATCGGGCGAGATGATCGCGATTCGCTACGAGCGGGATGCCGAAGAGGTCGCGGTCGACTACAGCGAGCAGCCGAACCTCGACATCTACCGGCTCACCAAGTTCCGGCGCTCGAACCAGGACACCTGCCTGAACCAGCGGCCGATCGTGACCGAAGGACAGAAGGTCAAGAAGGGCCAGGTGATCGCCGATGGTCCGGCCACGAAGGAAGGCGAGCTGGCGCTCGGGCGCAACGTGCTGTGCGCGTTCATGCCCTGGGGCGGCTACAACTTCGAGGACGCCATCCTGGTGAGCGAGAAGCTCATCAAGGACGACGTGTTCACCTCGATCCACATCGAGGAGTTCGAGCTGCAGGTCCGTGACACCAAGCGCGGCGTGGAAGAGATCACCCGCGAGATCCCCAACGTGTCCGAGGAGGCGGTCAAGAACCTCGACGAGGAAGGCATCATTCGCATCGGCGCCCGCGTGCGCCAGGGCGACATCCTGGTCGGCAAGGTCACGCCGAAAGGCGAGCAGGAGCTGTCTCCGGAAGAGCGGCTGCTCAAAGCGATCTTCGGCGACAAGGCCGGCGACGTGCGCGATGCCTCGCTCAAGGCGCCGCCCGGGATGGACGGCATCGTCATCGACATCAAGGTCTTCTCACGCCGCGAGAAGGACGAAGGCACCAAGCAGCAGGAGAAGAAGAAGATCGACAAGCTGCGCCGCGAGAGCAAGAAGGAGCGCGAGCGCATCGCCGACGTTCGTCTGGCGACCGTCGCCGAGCTGCTCGACGAGCAGCTGGTGAACGTCATGCGCAGCGCCTCGACCGGAGAGCCGGTGGCCCGGAAGGGCCGCAAGTTCACGCGCGAGTTCCTCGCCGAGATCGACCTCGACGACGTCGCCTGGGGAACTCCGGTCACCGAGGACGCCCGGCTCAACGAGCGGTTCTGGGCGGCGATGGACGGCGCGCAGTCGGCGTTCACGCGCTGCGAGAAGGAGCTGGAAAAGGAGATCGAGAAGGTCACCCGCGGCGACGAGCTGCCGCCGGGGGTGGTCAAGCTGGTGAAGGTCTACATCGCCAAGAAGCGCAAGCTCTCGGTGGGCGACAAGATGGCTGGACGGCACGGCAACAAGGGCGTGGTCGCCAAGATCCTGCCCGAGGAAGACCTGCCGTACATGCCGGATGGCACGCCGATCGAGATCGTCCTCAATCCACTGGGCGTGCCCTCACGGATGAACATCGGCCAGGTGCTCGAGACGCACCTCGGCTGGGCCGCGCACCAGCTGGGCTACAACTGCGCGACGCCGGTGTTCGCCGGCGCGACGGTCGACGAGATCAAGTCAGAGCTGACCGAAGCGGGCCTGCCGACCGATGGCAAGACCGAGCTGTACGACGGCCGGATCGGCGAGGCCTTCGACGAGCGCGTCACCGTGGGCTACATCTACATGATGAAGCTCAGTCACCTGGTCGACGACAAGATCCACGCGCGCTCGACCGGTCCCTACTCCCTGGTCACCCAGCAGCCGCTCGGAGGCAAGGCCCAGTTCGGCGGCCAGCGCTTCGGCGAAATGGAGGTGTGGGCGCTCGAAGCCTATGGCGCCGCGTACACGCTCCAGGAGCTGCTGACCGTCAAGAGTGACGACGTGTCGGGACGATCCCGGATCTATGAGGCAATCGTGAAGGGGGAGAACCCTCCGGAGCCGGGCGTGCCCGAATCATTCAACGTTCTCGTGAAGGAATTGCAGAGTCTCTGCCTGGAAGTGCAGTTCGAAGAAGTGTGAGCGCCGTGCATGAGGCGCGCCGGGGTGTTGTTCGCCGCAGGCCGCGACTCGCTTAGGTCCCGAGGAGACACGAGATGATGCAGGAAACGGAACTGCAGTCGCCGCTGAGCGTGGCCGCAGGAAAGTTGGGGTTGAGCCGGCTCGAAGAGCAGGAACAGCGCCGTCGTGCCGCGTTCAATTCCATCCGCATCCGGCTGGCGTCGCCAGACGTCATCCGCAGCTGGTCGCACGGCGAGGTGACGAAGCCAGAGACCATCAACTATCGGTCGTTCAAGCCCGAGAAGGACGGGCTTTTCTGCGAGAAGATCTTCGGCCCGGTCAAGGACTGGGAGTGCAATTGCGGCAAGTACAAGCGCATCCGCTACCGGGGGGTCATCTGTGACCGCTGCGGTGTCGAGGTCACGCAGGCCAAGGTGCGGCGCGAGCGGCTCGGCCACATCGAGCTGGCGGTGCCGGTGTCGCACATCTGGTTCTTCAAGGGTGTGCCGTCGCGCATCGGCCACCTGCTCGACATGAGCATCCGCGACCTCGAGCGCATCCTCTACTACGAGTCGTTCGTGGTGATCGATCCCGGCAATACCGGCTTCAAGAAGAAGGAGATCATCACCGAGGACCAGTTCAACGAGGTCATGGAAGAGCAGCCCGACTCGGGTCTCAAAGCCAAGATGGGCGCCGAGGCGATTCGCGACATGCTGGGGGAGCTGGATCTCGAAGAGCTCCAGGCCGACCTGCGCGCCAAGGCCAAGATCGAGACCTCGGTGCAGCGCAAGAAGGAGACGCTCAAGCGTCTGCGCATCGTCGAGGCGTTCCGCCACAGCGGCAATCGCCCCGAATGGATGATCCTCGAGACGGTTCCAGTGCTGCCTCCCGACCTGCGCCCGCTGGTGCCGCTCGAGGGCGGCCGGTTCGCGACGTCGGACCTCAACGATCTCTACCGCCGGGTCATCAACCGCAACAACCGTCTCAAGAAGCTCATCGACATCAAGGCGCCCGAGGTCATCCTGCGCAACGAGAAGCGCATGCTGCAGGAGGCCGTGGACGCGTTGTTCGACAATGGCCGCCGCAGCCGCGCCGTGCGCGGCCAGGGCAACCGTCCGCTCAAGTCGCTGTCCGACATGCTCAAAGGCAAGCAGGGCCGGTTCCGGCAGAACCTGCTCGGCAAGCGTGTCGACTACTCGGGCCGCTCGGTGATCGTCGTCGGGCCCGAGCTGCGGCTCAACCAGTGCGGATTGCCGAAGAACATGGCGCTCGAGCTGTTCAAGCCCTTCATCATCCGCAAGCTCGAGGACCGCGGCTACGTGCAGACGGTCAAGAGCGCCAAGCGGCTGGTCGAGCGCGAGAAGCCCGAGGTGTGGGACATCCTGGGCGAGATCATCGAGAACCATCCGGTGCTGCTCAACCGCGCGCCGACGCTCCACCGCCTCGGCATCCAGGGGTTCGAGCCGGTGCTGGTGGAAGGCAAGGCGATCAAGATCCACCCGCTGGTCTGCCAGGCGTTCAACGCCGACTTCGACGGCGACCAGATGGCGGTGCACGTGCCGCTGTCGTTCGAGGCGCAGATCGAGACCAGCCTGCTCATGCTGTCGACGCACAACATCCTGTCGCCGGCGCACGGCAAGCCTCTGGCGACGCCGAACCAGGACATCGTGCTCGGATGCCACTACCTCACGCAGACCCGGGGCGAGGCGCTCAACCCGCACGCCGCCGAGGCGGGTCTCCAGCCCGCAGATCCTCGGCGACTGCGCACGTTCCATGGCACCACCGAGGTGCGCGCCGCCTTCGATTCGGCCGAGATCTCGCTCCATGCCCGGATCGCGCTGCGGGCCGCGGGCCTCAACGTCACGCGCGCCAGCACGCTCGACCGGGGCGGCTACGTGATCACCACCGCCGGCCGGGTGCTCTTCAACGAAGTGCTGCCCAGCGATCTCGGCTTCATCAACGAGACCATGGACAAGAAGACGCTCGAGAAGCTGGTGGGCGACTGCTACGCCCGCCTGGGCGCGGAGATCACCTCGGATCTGCTCGACGCGCTCAAGGACCTCGGCTTCAAGTTCGCCACACAGGCCGGGTTCACGGTCGGCATCGACGACGTCCGCATTCCGCCCGAGAAGAACGAGATCATCTCGCGGGCGCGCGCCGAAGTGGATCAGATCAACCTCAACTACCGGCGCGGCGTGATCACCGAAGGCGAGCGCTACAACAAGGTCATCAACACCTGGACCCTGGCCACCACCGAAGTCGAGGAGATCACCTTCGAGGGTCTTTCCAAGGACCGCGACGGGTTCAACCCGATCTTCATGATGGCCGACTCGGGATCGCGCGGTAACCGCGAGCAGGTCCGCCAGCTGGCGGGCATGCGCGGCCTGATGGCCAAGCCTCAGAAGAAGATCACCGGAGGCCTGGGCGAGATCATCGAGTCGCCGGTCATCCACAACTTCAAGGAAGGTCTGAGCGTGCTGGAGTACTTCATCTCCACGCACGGCGCGCGCAAGGGTCTGGCCGACACTGCGCTCAAGACCGCCGACGCCGGTTACCTCACGCGCCGTCTGGTCGACGTCGCGCAGGACATGATCATCAACGAATACGACTGCGGCACGATCCGCGGCCTGTCGGTCGGCGCGCTCAAGGACGGCGAGGACATCATCGAGCCGCTGGCCGATCGCACGCTCGGCCGGGTGGTCGCCGAAGACGTCATCCACCCGATCTCCAGCGAGACCATCGTCGAGGCGGGAATGCTGGTGGATGAAGAGATCGCGGACCGGATCGAGGAGGCGGCCAAGGCCGGACTCGAGAAGATCCGCATCCGCTCCGTGCTCACCTGCGACGCGCGTCGCGGCGTTTGCGGCAAGTGCTACGGGCGCAACCTGGCGACCGGAAGGCCGGTGGACCTCGGCGAAGCGGTGGGCGTCATCGCCGCCCAGTCGATCGGCGAGCCCGGCACGCAGCTGACGCTCCGCACCTTCCACATCGGCGGCGTGGCCGCGCGCATCGTCGAGCAGTCGCGCGCGACCGCGAAGGAGGCGGGATCGGTCCGGTTCAAGGACGTGGAATTCGTGACCTACCACAGCGGCGTGCTGGTGTGCACCGGGCGCAGTGGTGAGATCGAGCTTCACGACGACGTGGGTCGCGTGCGCCAGCGCTACACGGTGCCCTACGGCGCTCATCTGTTCGTCAACGACAAGCAGACCGTCGAGACCGAGCAGGTGCTGTTCGAATGGGACATCTACAACGTCCCCGTCGTCTCGGAGAAGACCGGAGTCGTGCGCTTCGTGGACGTGAAGGACAAGGTCACGGTGCGCGACGAGGTCGACGACACCACCGGCAAGAAGCTGCTGGTGATCATGGAAGACCGGAACAAGGAGCTCCAGCCGGCGATCGATCTGCTCGACAAGAACACCGGCTCCAAGCTCGCCCACTATCCGCTGCCGACGGGGGCCCGGCTCGAGGTCCGGGACGGCCAGGAGGTGGTTGCCGGCGATCCGATCGTCAAGACTCGCCGCGAGGCCTCGAAGACCCGGGACATCACGGGCGGTCTGCCCCGTGTCGCCGAGCTGTTCGAGGCGCGCCGTCCCAAGGACGCTGCGATCGTGTCCGAGATCGACGGGCGCGTGGAGTTCGGCGGTGTCTCGCGCGGCATGCGCAAGCTGGTGGTGCGCAGCGACGACGGCGACACCAAGGAGTACCAGATCCCGCAGGGTCGCCACCTCCACGTCCAGGAGGGAAGCCCGGTGCGGGCCGGCGACCGTCTGACCGAGGGCCCGATCAATCCGCACGACATCCTCCAGATCAAGGGCATCGAGGAGGTGCAGGAGTACCTCGTCAACGAGATCCAGGAGGTCTACCGGCTGCAGGGCGTGCGCATCGACGACAAGCACATCGAAGTCATCGTGCGCCAGATGCTGCAGAAGGTGCGGATCGAGGATCCGGGCGACAGCGCGTTCCTCGAAGGCGAAGCGGTGGACCGTCTCGCGGTGCTCGAGGAGAACGAGCGCCTGCTGAAGGAGGGCCAGTCACCCGCGACCTTCAAGCCGCTGCTGCTCGGGATCACCAAGGCATCGCTCTCGACCGAGAGCTTCATCTCGGCGGCTTCCTTCCAGGAGACCACGCGCGTGCTCACCGAAGCCGCCATCCAGGGCAAGGTCGATCACCTGCGGGGACTCAAGGAGAACGTGATCATCGGCCACCTGATCCCGGCCGGGACCGGCATGTCGGTCTATCGCCGGCTCAGGCTCGAGTCCGAGAAGCAGGCGGCGGCGGTGGTCGAGGAAGTCGAGGGGGCAAAGACGGCTTGACAGTGGAAAATCAGGCATTTACAGTGCCCGGTCTGCGCGGCGACGGTGAGAGGAACGACTTCACGGATACCGTGGCCTACCAATCCGCGCAAGCCCATAGCAGCCATACCGTTGGAGGTAGACTGTGCCGACGTTGAGCCAGCTGGTCCGTCATGGCCGGCGGCCGCAAAAGAGCAAGACCGGTGCGCCCGCGCTGAAGGGGTGTCCCCAGAAGCGTGGCGTCTGCACTCGCGTGTACACCACCACGCCGAAGAAGCCCAATTCGGCGCTGCGCAAGGTGGCGCGCGTGCGGCTCACGAACGGCATCGAAGTCACCTGCTACATCCCGGGCGAGGGGCACAACCTGCAGGAGCACTCGATCGTGCTGATTCGCGGCGGTCGTGTGAAGGATCTGCCGGGCGTGCGCTATCACATCGTCCGCGGAACGCTCGACGCCAGTGGCGTCACCGGGCGTAAGCAGAGTCGCTCCAAGTACGGCACGAAGTCGAAGTAGGGCAGAGCACGGCGAATCCGATCAGGATTGCCGTGCGTTGTCGTCGTCGGCGGGACCCAGGGTCCTTTCGGCGATCTCGTAAAAGGAATGTGAACCATGCCGCGTAAAGGCAGTGCACCCCGGCGCGAGTCGGTGCCGGATCCGAAGTACGACAACGTGCTCGTCACCCGTTTCGTGAACGGGATGATGGGGCGCGGCAAGCGTGCCGTGGCCGAACAACACTTCTATTCGGCGATGCAGATGCTCGAGCAGAAGACCGGGCAGGACGCCATGACGGTCTTGAAGCAGGCGATGACGAACGTCAAGCCGGTGCTCGAGGTGAAGTCTCGACGGGTGGGAGGCGCCAACTACCAGGTTCCGGTCGAGGTTCGCCCCGACCGGCGCAACGCACTGGCCATCCGCTGGCTCATCAGCTTCGCGCGAGCGCGGGCGGACCACACGTTTGCGGAGCGCCTGGCGGCGGAGCTGATGTCGGCTTCGCGAAACGAAGGCGGCGCGGTGAAGAAGCGCGAAGACACGCACAAGATGGCGGAGGCGAACAAGGCCTTCGCTCATTACCGCTGGTAGCCCATCGACGGTAAAGGCCGGCCCCAGGGCCGGCCTGGATAGCGGCGCTCATGCGCCGACGTCTGGCGAAACGTCCGATGGCCACAAAAGACGCATCACCGCGCTTTCTAAGACGGAAAGGCAGGTGGTGACTTATCGCAGCACTCTAGAACCTGAAGGAAGACGAATCAGATGCCTCGGCAGTACCCGTTGGACCGATATCGCAATATCGGGATCATGGCCCACATCGACGCCGGCAAGACCACCTTGACCGAGCGCATCCTCTTCTATACGGGCCGCATCCACCGCGTGGGCGAGGTGCACGAAGGCGCCGCCACGATGGATTGGATGGATCAGGAGCGCGAGCGCGGGATCACGATCACCTCCGCCGCCACCACCTGCATGTGGCGCGACCACCGCGTCAATATCATCGATACCCCCGGGCACGTGGACTTCACCGTCGAAGTGGAGCGCAGCCTGCGCGTGCTCGACGGCGCGGTCGCCGTGTTCTGCGCCGTGGGCGGCGTGGAGCCGCAGTCCGAGACGGTGTGGCGCCAGGCCGACAAGTACAACGTTCCGCGCATCGCGTTCGTGAACAAGATGGACCGCGTCGGCGCCGACTTCGACAACGTCATCCGCATGATGGAAGGCCGCCTCGGCGCCAAGCCGGTGCCGATCCAGGTGCCGATGATCCTGGCCGAGCAGTTCCAGGGCGTGATCGACCTGGTGGACATGCAGGCGATCACCTACCACGAAGCGAGCCAGGGCACGACGTTCGACGTCCACGACATCCCGCGCGACCTGGTCGACATGGCCAATCGCGCGCGCTTCCACTTGCTGGAGACGGTGGCCGAGTTCGACGAGCAGCTGCTCGACGACTACCTCCACGAGAAGCCTTACACCGGCGATGATCTGCGGCGCGCGATCCGCTCGGGCACGCTGCAGGGACGCATCACGCCCGTGCTGTGCGGATCGGCGTTCAAGAACAAGGGCGTGCAGCGGCTGCTCGACGCGGTCGTGGAGTTCCTGCCCTCGCCGCTCGACAAGCCGCCGGTGCAGGGCCAGGACGCCCAGACCTTCGAGCACGTCACCCGCAAGCCGCAGGACGACGAGTACTTTTCCGCGCTGGCATTCAAGATCATGACCGACCCCTATGTGGGGAAGCTCACGTTCTTCCGCGTGTACTCCGGGACCGTGAACTCGGGCGACGGTGTGCTCAATCCGGCGACCGGGCGCCACGAGCGCATCGGCCGTCTGGTGCAGATGCACGCCAACAAGCGCGAAGAGGTGAGCGAGGTGTACGCCGGCGACATCGCGGCCGGCATCGGCTTCAAGAAGGTGACCACCGGCACGACGCTGTGCGATCCGAAGCATCCCATCGCGCTCGAGGCCATGCATTTCCCCGAGCCCGTCGTGGACGTCGCGATCGAGCCCAAGTCGAAGGCCGACGAAGAGAAGATGTCGAACGCGCTCGTGCGGCTGGCCGAGGAGGATCCGACGTTCCGGGTCCGCACCGACGAAGAGACCGCGCAGACCGTGATCTCCGGAATGGGCGAGCTGCACCTCGAGATCATCGTCGACCGCATGAAGCGCGAGTTCAACGTCCAGGCCAACGTCGGCAAGCCTCAGGTCGCGTACCGCGAGACCATCTCGGTGCCGGCCCAGGTGCGGCACCGTTTCGTGCGCCAGACCGGCGGCAAGGGCATGTTCGCGGACGTCATCCTCAAGGTGGAGCCGCTCGAGCCCGGAAAGGGCTTCGTGTTCGAGAACGAAGTCGTGGGCGGAGCGATCCCCAAGGAATACATCCCGGCGGTCGAGAAGGGTGTCGAGGAAGCCATGCGGAGCGGCGTGCTCGCCAGCTACCCGGTGGTGGACGTGCAGGTCACGCTGCTCGACGGCTCCTACCACGAGGTGGACAGCTCCGAGATGGCGTTCAAGATCGCCGCCTCGATGGCTTTCAAGGAGGCCTGTCAGAAAGCCAAGCCGCGCCTGCTCGAGCCGGTGATGGACGTCGAGGTCGTGGTTCCCGAGGAGTACATGGGTGACATCATCGGCGACCTGTCGTCACGGCGCGGCCGCATCGGCGGCATGTTCACGCGCTCGGACGCCCGGGTGATCGCAGCCTCGGTGCCGCTCGCGGAGATGTTCGGTTATGCCACGCGCATGCGCTCGATCTCTCAGGGGCGCGCCGTGTACTCGATGCAGTTCTCACGCTACGAGACTCTGCCCCAGGCAGTGGCGGAGGAGATCGTGGCCAAGGTCAGAGGATAGAACGGAAAGATCCGAGTCGCGCCTGGAACGGCGCCGCTCCTGAAACGCGATCGCAGCCACGGAGGTTGGTTCAAATGGCCAAGCAGAAGTTCGAGCGGACGAAGCCGCACGTGAACGTGGGGACGATTGGTCACGTGGACCACGGGAAGACGACCTTGACGGCGGCGATCACGATGGTGTTGGCGCAGAACAATCCGACGATCCAGGTGCGTGAC
>DASTBI010000202.1 GCA_035712145.1 Candidatus Eisenbacteria bacterium
CGCGAGATCAGCCTCGAGGACACCGGCGTGCTGCTCGCCAACGTGGGCTCGGTGGTGATCGTTCCCGGCTACGGCATGGCGGTGGCGCAGGCCCAGCACGCCGCGCGCGAGCTGGCGGACATGCTGGCCAAGCAGGGCGTCGAGGTGAAGTACGCGATCCACCCGGTGGCCGGGCGCATGCCGGGCCATATGAACGTGCTGCTCGCCGAGGCCAACGTCCCCTACGAGCAGCTCTTCGATCTCGAGCAGATCAATCCCGAGTTCGAGCGCACCGACGTCGTGCTGGTGGTCGGCGCCAACGACGTGGTCAATCCGGCGGCGCGTCACGACAAGACGAGCCCGATCTACGGCATGCCGATCCTCGACGTCGACAAGGCGAAGCACGTGATCATCATCAAGCGCAGCCTGAAGCCGGGGTTCGCGGGAATCGACAACGAGCTCTACTACGACCCCAAGACGATGATGCTCTTCGGCGATGCCAAGGGCGTGCTCTCCAAGCTGGTCGAGGAGCTGAAGACCCAGGCGGCGTAACCGACACGCTAGGGTTCCATTTCGAAGGCGTGTTCACGAGTGGTTGACAGCAGCCTGGCACCCGCTCAGAATTCGAGCTCCAAGCGCCCCTCCCCACGACACAACTCGACCGGGCATGTGGAGGTTGCCTATGAGCGCGAAGCTCATGGTCTACCTGGGGCTGCTCGTGGCCGCACTGTCGACCACGAGCGCCGACGCTCAACCCCCGCCTTGCGTTGACGTCGGAACGATCAAGGTGGAGCCGCGAAACTGGTTCCAGGACACGTTCACGTCGAACGAGACCATCGTAGCCCCGACGTTCGGCGCCTACGACACGACGTCGGCATGGATCCGCACCGGCCTCAACCTGGCGCAACTCACCGGCGACATGAATCGCCAGGACCTGCCTGGAGACACGGTGGTGGCGGAGGCGCCTGGCTCCGGGCTTCGCTTGGATCTGGTGTTCCGCATCCTTCCTGGTGTGGGCAACTACGTGACGATCGGGAATCGAAATAGCCCGCTGAGGCTGGTCCCCACCTCCACGACTCGCGTCCCAGTGGTGCCAA
>DASTBI010000203.1 GCA_035712145.1 Candidatus Eisenbacteria bacterium
GCGGGAGATGGTGATGCCCGGGGACAACGTGGACGGAATGGACGTGGAGCTGATCACGCCGATCGCGATGGAAGACGGGCTGCGGTTCGCGATCCGCGAGGGTGGGCGCACGGTCGGCGCCGGCGTCGTCACCCAGATCGACAAGTAGGGGTCGGGCCATGATGGGACAAAAGATCCGAATCAAGCTGAAGTCGTACGACCACGCGACGCTCGATCAGTCGGCCTCCGAGATCGTGCGCACCGCGCGGCGGACGGGAGCGGTCACGTCCGGTCCGGTGCCGCTGCCCACGAAGAAGACCGTCTACACGGTGCTGCGCAGCCCGCACGTGGACAAGAAGTCCCGCGAGCAGTTCGAGATCAGGATCCACAAGCGCCTCATCGACATCACGCGCTCGACGGCTCAGACGATGGAAGCGCTGGAGAAGCTCGACATCCCCGCCGGTGTCGACATCGAGATCAAGACATGATTGGACTCATCGGACGCAAGGTGGGCATGACGCAGATCTACGGCGACAAGGGAGACGTGCTTCCGGTCACCGTGATCGAGGCCGGTCCCTGCACGGTCACCGAGGTGCGCTCCGAGGCTCGCGACGGCTACACCGCCGTCCAGCTCGGCTTCGGCACCAACAAGGAGTCGCGCTTCCGGAAGCCGGTGCTCGGCCAGTTCCAGAAGCGCAACCTTCCGCCTTCGCGACATCTCAAGGAGTTTCGCGTCGACGGATCGCAGCCCTATGAAGTGGGGCAGCGCCTCACCGTCGAGCTGTTCGAGAAGGGCGAGCACGTGGACGTCGCCGGCGTGACCAAGGGCCGCGGCTTCCAGGGCGTGGTCAAGCGCCACGGCTTCGCGGCCGGGCACGCCTCGCACGGTCCGACCGCCGGCAAGCAGCCGGGGTCGATCGGCGCCTCCGCCTATCCGTCGCGCGTGATCAAGGGCAAGCGCCTTCCCGGCCGGATGGGCGGCGCGAACCTGACCGTCAAGAATCTCGTGGTGGTCGGCGTCAATCCCGAGCTCAACGTCGTGCTGATCCTGGGCGCGGTGCCGGGCCCGACCAACGGACTGGTGTGCGTGGAAAAACGGAGCGTGTCATGAACGCCAAGCTCTTCGGATCCGACGGCAGCGAAAAGGGCTTCGCCGCGCTGCCCGACGAGCTGTTCGGGCAGCAGGTGAACGAGCACCTGCTGTGGATGTCGGTCAAGCGTCACCTCGGCAACCAGAGGCAGGGCACGGCCAAGGTGAAGGGCCGAGGCGAAGTCTCCGGCGGCGGCCGCAAGCCCTGGCGTCAGAAGGGCACCGGGCGCGCTCGCGCCGGATCGAACACCTCGCCGCTGTGGCCGGGAGGAGGACGGGCGTTCGGTCCCGAGCCTCGCGACCACCGCACCGACCTGCCCAAGCAGCAGCGGCGCGCGGCGCTGACGTCGGCGCTCTCGCTGCGCGCGGGTGAGAACGCGGTCACGGTGATCGAGCCGCTCCGCATGACCGAGCCGAAGACGCGCGAGGTGGCGGGGCTGCTCTCGAAGCTCGGCCTCAAGGACAAGCGGACCCTGCTCGTGCTCGACAAGGCCGACGAGGCGGTCGTCAAGTCGTGCCGCAACGTGAGAAACCTTCGAACGACGCTCGCCCATCAGGTGAACGCGTACGACCTGCTGCACTGCGAGGCCTTGCTGGTCACCCAGCCGGGCCTCGACCGCATGAAGGAGACCTTCGTCCGATGAAGGACGTGCGATCCATCGTGAAGAGGGCGTTGATCACCGAGAAGGGAACGGTGCTGCGCGAGCTGCGCAACCAGTACTTCTTCGAGGTGGCGCGCGACGCCAACAAGATCGAGATCAAGCGCGCCGTCGAGTCCATCTTCAACGTGAAGGTGAAGGCGGTGCAGACGCTGCAGATTCGCGGAAAGATCAAGCGCCAGGGACGCTTCGCCGGAAAGCGCAGCGACTGGAAGAAGGCCGTCGTGACGCTCCAGCCCGATCAGAAGATCGAACTCTTCGAGCAGATCTAGGAACCGACCATGCCCCTGAAGAAATTCCGCCCGATGACGCCGGCCCTCCGGCACACCCAGCTCCCCGACTTCGCGGAGCTCAGCCGGGGCAAGCCGCTCAAGTCGCTGACCGAGCGCAAGCTCAGGACCGGCGGTCGCGACAACTACGGACACGTGTCGTCCCGCTGGATCGGCGGCGGCCACAAGCAGCGCTACCGCCTGATCGACTTCCGTCGCGACAAGGACGGCGTGCCCGCCAAGGTGGCCAGCATCGAGTACGACCCCAACCGCTCCGCGCGCATCGCCCTGCTCAATTACCTGGACGGTGAGCGCCGTTACATCCTGGCTCCGGACGGACTCAAGGTGGGGGATGTGCTCCAGTCAGGGACGGCGGCCGAAATCAGGACCGGCAACTGTCTCCCGCTGCGCAGCATTCCGCTCGGCACCAACGTCCACAACGTCGAGCTCTTCCCGGGGCGGGCATCTCGGGTCGCGCGCTCGGCCGGGTCCTATTGCCAGCTGATGGCCAAGGACGGCAACTATGCGCAGCTGCGGCTGCCGTCGGGCGAGGTGCGCAGCTTCCATGTGAATTGCCGTGCGGTGGTCGGGCAGGTCGGCAATCTCGACCACGAGAACGTCTCGATCGGCAAGGCGGGGCGCAACCGCTGGAGGGGCCGGAACCCTTCCGTGCGCGGCGTGGCGATGAACCCCGTGGATCACCCGATGGGCGGCGGCGAAGGCAAGTCCTCCGGTGGACGCCATCCCACGACGCCGTGGGGAAAGAAGACGAAGGGCTTGAAGACACGGCGGCGGAAGCTCTCCGACCGCTTCATCGTGCGGCGACGGACGAAGTAGGGAGAACGACCAGCTCATGGCGCGCTCAGTCAAGAAGGGACCGTACGTCGTCGAGTCCCTGGTGAAGAAGATCGAGGGCATGAACCGCAGCGGCGACAAGCGCGTGCTCAAGACCTGGGCGCGGCGCTGTACCGTGCTGCCGGAGTTCGTGGGGCACACGCTGGCGGTCCATAACGGGAACAAGTTCATTCCCATCTACGTCACCGAGAACATGGTGGGGCACAAGCTGGGCGAGTTCGTTCCGACCCGCATTTTCCGCGGGCACGGTCAGGCTGTCGCCGAGAAGACGCCCGTACCTGGGAAGAAGTAGGCCATGCAAGCGAAAGCCATCCAGCGGTTCGTTCGGATCACGCCGAGGAAGTGCAACCAGGTCCTGGACCTGATCCGTGGCCAGGCGGTCGAGGAAGCGCAGACCACGCTGCAGTTCACGCCCAAGCAGGGCGCGCGGATCGTCCAGAAGGTGCTGAAGTCGGCGGTCGCCAACGCGCTGCACGAAGGCAAGGTGCGTCTCGAACAGCTCTACGTGAAGGAAGCGATCGTCGGTGCGGGGCCCACGCTCAAGCGCTGGCTGCCGCGCGCGCAGGGCCGGGCGACCCCGATCCTGAAGCGCAGCAGCCACGTTTCCATCACGGTGGCCACGAGGGAGTAACGATGGGTCAGAAAACACATCCGATCGGACTGCGGCTCGGCATCATCAAGGACTGGGACTCGCGCTGGTTCGCGACCCGGAATTACCAGGAGCTGCTCAAGGAAGACCTGCTCATCAAGCGCTATCTCAAGCGCCGTCTCTATCAGGCGGGGATCTCGAAGATCACGATCGAGCGGAAGGGCGACAAGCTGACGATCGCCATCAAGACCGCGCGCCCCGGGCTGGTGATCGGGCGCAAGGGCGAGCAGGTCGACAAGCTCTCCGAGGAGATGAAGCAGCTCACCAAGCGGGTCGTCCAGCTCAACATCGAGGAGATCAAGCGGGCCGACCTGGACGCGCAGCTGGTGGCCGAGCACATCGCCAAGCAGCTCGAGCAGCGGGTCTCCTTCCGCCGGGTGATGAAGAAGGCGATCGCTTCCTCCATGCGCGCGGGCGCGCAGGGAATTCGCGTCGCGTGCGCGGGCCGTCTGGGCGGATCCGAGATGGCGCGCTACGAGACGTATCGAGAAGGCCGTGTGCCTCTCCACACGTTGCGCGCCGACATCGACTTTGCGCGGGCGACCGCCAACACGGCGTATGGAACGTGCGGAGTGAAGGTCTGGATCTTCCACGGCGAAGTGCTGGACCGCTCGAAGGCCGGCGCCCAGACCGCCGCCGTGCGCTAGGAGTCACGTCATGCTGATGCCGAAGCGGGTCAAGTATCGCAAGCAGCAGCGCGGCCGCATGCGCGGGAAGGCGTATCGCGGCGGCACGGTGGAGTTCGGCGAGTTCGGCCTGCAGGCCCTCGAGCCCGCGTGGATCACGAACCGCCAGATCGAGGCCGCGCGCGTGGCGATCACGCGCTCGATCAAGCGCGGCGGCAAGATGTGGATCCGCATCTTCCCGGACAAGCCGGTGACCAAGAAGCCGGCCGAGACGCGCATGGGCAAGGGCAAGGGCGCCCCCGAGTTCTGGGTCGCCTCGATCCGGCCGGGCCGGGTCATGTTCGAGCTCGAGGGAATTCCCAAGGACGCGGCGAAGTCGGCCATGCGGCTGGGGGCGTCCAAGCTGCCGATCCGGACGCGCTTCGTCGAGCGCCACGAACTGGGAGGGGAGTGACATGGCGGCGAAGAGCTTCCGTGACCTGACGAACCTGTCGCCCGCCGAGCTCGAGGGGAAGCTGCGCGATCTGCGCGAGGAGCTGTTCACCCTGC
>DASTBI010000204.1 GCA_035712145.1 Candidatus Eisenbacteria bacterium
GCGCGCCGTGAGCTCGAAGCCCAGCACGCCGCAGTAGAACTCGAGCGCCCGGTCGATGTCCGACACTTTGAGGTGGACGTGTCCGATGCGGACTCGCGGATCGATGGGCGGCGTGGTCATGATCTCCTCCTGAAATGCGGCGGCGAGAGGACCGACCTCGACTTTGCACTCGAGGCATGCGGTCCGGCAAGCCTGCGTCTCGCAAAGCCCCGCCGGCTCTGGCGGTGAAGATCGTTGCCTGAGGTCCGATCCCAAGGACACAATCGGAGATCGTCATCGCGCCTTTCGCACATCCTGCACCCGAGGTCGTCATGCTTTACCGACTCGGCCAGTTCGGCCAATCCAGTGCATTGATTTCAAAGGCGGCCCTCGACGAGTTCCTGGCTCGGTGGAGGCAGGCGGGAACGGCGCCCGAGCGAATCGAGCAGATGCGAAGGTTCATCCTTGGAGAGGACTTGCCGGAGCTCAGGGCCGAGCTGGCTTCCGAAACCGAACGGCGGTGGCTGGACGCTCTCCACGACGGGCTGGCCGGCCTCCAACACAGAATCGAGATCCAGCTCCAGGAATGCTCTTACCAGCCCGGCCTGGACGGATTCCTGTGCATCGCGGGGACCTCGCCCTCGGTGAGGGCCGAGGTCACTCCGGGGGACGTCGTCCAGGCGGGCTTCATTGCCTTTCGCCACGGCAGCGGGCGGCTCCACCTTTCGTCTCGAATTTTCCGGCTCGAGTGCGAGAACGGCGCGATCCGGAAGTTGATGGATGACGAGGGGACGACTTCCGAGATCGATCCGGTCAGGGCCATCCTCGAACGATGCTTCGACCCCACGGTGCTCGCGGAAGTGGCCGGGCGCTTCATCGAGGCGACGAGGGTGCCTCTTCCTCCCCGCGAATTCTGGATGGAGCTCACGAGTCGCCTACAGGCACGGCATGGTGCGGTCGCGCGGGGTTGGCTGGACGAGGCGCGCGAGATCCTGGACGAGATCGGCGATCCGACCGAATGGGACTTCCTCAACGCGCTCACCGAAGTCGCGCGCGAGCGGCCCGATTGGCTGGAACGCTACGACCTCGAGGAGGCGGCCGGCGCATTCGCGCGGTTGCGCCGTCCGGCCGAGCACCCCGTGATGAGCCACGCGGAGCTGATTCCGAGCTAGCGCGAACGGGGAGCTTCGGCCACTCGCTCGGCAGGCGCTGGATCGCGCTCTCGCAGGAATCGCCCGGTCCAGGACTCCTCGCAGGCGACGATCGCCTCCGGCGGTCCCTCCGCGAGCAGGCGCCCACCGCCTTCCCCGCCTTCCGGGCCGAGATCCACCACCCAGTCGGCATTGCGGATCACGTCGAGATTGTGCTCCACCACGATCACCGTGTCGCCGCGCGCGGTGAGATCGTCGAGCACCTCGAGCAGGCGCTGCACGTCGGCGAAGTGGAGGCCCACCGTCGGCTCGTCGAGCAGATAGAGCGTCGGCCCCGTCCCCTTCTCCGACAGCTCGCGCGCGATCTTGAGACGCTGGGCTTCGCCGCCCGAGAGCTGGTTGGCGGGCTGCCCGAGCTTCAGGTAGCCGAGGCCCACGCGGCGCAGCACCTGGAGCTGTCGCGTGAACCTCGGCTCGCGGCCGAAGTGCACGAACGCCTGGTCGGCGGTCAGCTCGAGCGCCTCGCGAATGTTGACGCCCCGGTAGTGGACATCGAGCACCTCGCGCCGGAAGCGCGAGCCTCCGCAGGTCTCGCAAGGCACCAGCAGGTCGGCGAGGAAGTACATCTCGATCGTCACCCATCCGGCGCCTTCGCAGGTCTCGCATCGCCCGCCGGGCGTATTGAACGAGAACGCGCCGTCGCCGAGCCCGCGCGCCAGCGCGGCGGGCTGCGAGGCGTACAGGCGGCGGAGTGCTGAGTAGGCGCCGAGGTAGGTGACGGGGCACGAGCGCGGCGTCTTCCCGATCGGCGTCTGGTCGACCATCGCCACGCGCTTCAGCCGCATGAGCCCGCGGACCGCGCGATGCGCGCCGATCTCCTCCGCCGGCTCCTCCGCGAAGTGGCGGCAGGCGGCGCGGTAGAGCACGTCCTCGACCAGGCTGCTCTTGCCCGAGCCCGACACTCCCGTGACCGCGGTCAGCCGGCCGAGCGGGAAGCGCGCGGTGACGTTCTTCAGGTTGTGCTGCTTGGCACCTTCGACGATCAGGAATTCTTCCGCCGCGCCGGCGCGCCGCTCGCGTGACACGCGCTTCTCGCCGCGCAGGTAACGGGCGGTCTCGGTTTCGGCCCGATCGATCGCCGGCCCTCCGGGTCCGTCGTAGAGCAGGCGGCCTCCCTGCTCGCCGGCGCCCGGTCCGAGGTCCACGAGGTGATCCGCCGCGTGCATGAGCAGAGGCTCGTGCTCGACCACCACCAGCGTGTTGCCGCGCGAGGCCAGCTCGCCCAGGAGCTCCGCCAGCCGCTGGCTGTCGCGCGGATGGAGGCCGACCGTGGGCTCGTCGAGCACGTAAAGCGTGTCGGCCAGGTTGGCGCCGAGCGCGTTGGCCAGCTCGATCCGCTGCGCCTCGCCGCCCGACAACGTCCGGGTGAGGCGGTCGAGCGTGAGATAACCGAGCTCGACCCGCAGCAGGAACGCGAGTCGCGACTGGATCTCGGCCAGCACCGGGCCGGCGATCTCGCGCTCGCGGTCGGTGAAGCTCAAAGCAGGGATCCACTCCGATACCTCGCGCACCGGCCGCGCCGAGACCTCGGCGATCGTCTGTCCACCCAACCGCACGCGCAGCGCCTCCGAGCGCAGCCGTGTTCCCCCGCAGGCCGCGCATGGCAGCGCGCTCTGGTAGCGCTTCACCACGAACCGATTTCCGACCTTGTACGACTTCGACTGCAGCCGCTCGAGGAACGGGATCGCGCCGCGGAAGCCCTCGCCTCCCTCGATCAGGAAGCGGCGGTGCTCCGCGCTCAGCTTCTGCCACGGCACGTCGAGGGGGATGCGGAGCTCGGCCGCGCACTTCTGGAGCCGCGGCCAGAAGATGCGCTTCCACGAGCCTGCCCACGGGCGGATCGCGCCTTCACGAAGGGTCTTGGATGGATCGGGAACGATGCGATCGAGCGTGAAGGTGAGCACGTTGCCGAAGCCGCGGCACGCAGGACACGCGCCCATGGGACTATTGAACGAGAACAGCACCGGCTCGGGCTTCAGGCTCTGGGCGCCGCAGTGCGAGCACTCCCAGCGCTCGCTCTTCTTCTCGATCGCCGCTGAGCCGCGACGCAGGCGAAGGCGGCCCTCGCCGCGACGGAAGGCCTGCTCGCACGAGTCCACGAGACGCTGCCGCTCGGATGCGCGCCAGGTGAAGCGATCGATGACGATCAGTGCTTCCTTGGCGCGCGCCTTGAGCTTCGGCGGCGGATCGAGCGAGACCACTTCGTCGTCCAGCAGGATGCGGGTGTAACCGGCCCGCAGCAGATGCGGAGCGAGCTCGGGCCACGGGACCCGCGACGAGAGCGCGATCGGCGCCAGCACCAGCAGGGTCTCGCCTTCGGGCCAGGCATGCGTTTCATCGGCGATGCTCTGCGCGCTGTCGGCCGTGACCGGCAGGCCGCAGCTTCCGCAATGCACGGTGCCGAGCCGCGCGAACAGCAGGCGAAGGTAGTCGTAGATCTCGGTCGTCGTGCCCACGGTCGAGCGCGCGCTTCGCGCCGACGAGACCTGCTGGATCGCCACCGCGGGAGTCAGCCCGTGGATCGCGTCCACGTCGGGACGCGGCAGCCGATCGAGGAACTGCTTGGCGTACGTCGAGACCGACTCGACGTAGCGCCGCTGGCCTTCGGCGTAGAGCGTGTCGAACGCCAGCGATGACTTGCCCGAGCCCGAGACGCCGGTGATCACCGTGAGCCGGCCGCGCGGAAGGTCCAGATCGAGGTTCTGGAGGTTGTGCTGCCGCGCGCCGCGGATGGCGATGGACGCGGGTGGAACCGGCTTCGGGGTCACGAGATCGAAACCATAGCACGGCGCCGCGGCAGCGATTCTCGGCCGCTACGCTCCACCCCGCTGGTGCCGGAGGACGCCGCGCTCGTCGTCCAGCCTGCTGCACGGTTCTACGTAATTACGTAATAACCGAGCCATGCGCCGGCCCGCCTCGTCCCGCCCGCCCCGAGTCAGCCAGCGCCTCGACGTCCTCGAGGCGCGGCTGCGGCAGCTCGAAGGCGCCACCCGCCGGGCCTCGCGGGCGCGGCCCGCGGCTCCCGATCGCGGCTGGCTCCTCGAGGGCCTGCGCGCGCGGATCCCGGCACGCAGGGGAAAACGGCCTCCGGGCCGGCTCGGCTATGGCGGAATCGTCCACACGCCGTTCGGGGCACACTACGAATGGCGGGGTGAGCACGCGGTGGACGAGTTGCTCGGCATCGAGTGGAGCGAGATCGCGCGCGCGTTCGGCGCGCTCGGACATCGCGTGCGTCTCGACATCGTGCGCGCGCTGATTCGGGGCGTTCACGACGTGAGCGAGCTGCAACGCCAGCCGGGGCTCGGCACGTCGGGGCAGCTCTACCACCACCTGCGCGAGCTGCAGGCCGCGGGCTGGGTGCGGCAGCACGAGCGCAGCCGCTACCTGGTGGTTCCCGACCGGGTGGTCGCCGTGCTGCTCATGGTCGGCATCGTCATGGGTCCCGATCTTCGCAACGAGAATGGGCCTTCGAGGAGGAAGAAGAAGCCATGAAGAGGATGCCTGGACGACTGATGAGAGTGACCATTGCCGCAATGGCCGCCGCCAGCGCGACCTCGGCTCCGGTCCAAGCCGCACCGAGCGCCGAGTCGCTGTTCGTCGCCGGGCGCTTCGAAAGCTCCGACACCGCCTGGGCGAAACGTCTGAAGGCGTCGCCCAAGGACACGCTGGCGCTGCTGCGACGCGCGCAGATCGCGCTCTTTCGCAACGCCACCGCGGAAGCCCGGGAGTACGCCGACGCGGCGGAGAAGGCCGGGGCCCAGCCCGCCCGTTTCGCCGCGCTGCGCGGGGAGGCCTGGTATCGCGAAGACCGGTTCGAGCAAGCGGCCAGCGAGTTCGCCCGCGCCGGCCGGCCGGAAGTGGCCGACAAGCTCAAGGCGCTCCAGGCCGGGCCTTATCGCATCCGCGGACCGCAGAGGACCCGCCTGGCCTTCGTACAGACCGATCCCCTGCCGCTGGTGACGCTGACCGTCAATGGCCGCGGGCCGTTCTACTTCCTGATCGACACCGGCGGCGGTGAGCTGCTGCTCGATCCCGCCATCGCGGACTCGGTCAAGGCGCCGCGCTACGGCTCACGGATGGGCACCTTCGCGGCCGACCAGAAGGCGAAGGTGGAGCTCGGGAGCGTCGACTCGGTCGGGCTCGGAGAGTTCACGGTCGAGAAGGTGCCGATCGCGATTCTCTCCACCAAGAAATTCAGCGCGGTGTCCATGGGCCGTCCCGTGGCGGGCGTCCTTGGCACCACGCTCCTCTCCCGCTTCCGCTTCACGCTCGACTATCCCGGCGGCGCGTTGATCCTGGAGCGTCGCGGGTCGATGCCCGCCTCCAGCCAGGAGATCGTCGCGGACATTCCTTTCTGGCTGGCAGGCGACCACTTCATCCTCGCGCCCGGCAGCCTTGGAACCAGCGGGCCGCTGCTGTGGTTCGTCGACACCGGGCTCGCGGGAGCCGCCTTCACCGCGCCGGCCTCGACCCTCGCCGAGGGAGGCGTGGCCCTGAAGGACACGGCGTCGTTCACCGGCGTCGGCGGCGCCGGAGCGGTCCGCGTGATTCCCTTCCCCGTCGACCGGCTGCGCCTGGGCGATATCGAGCAGAGTGGGCTGATGGCCTTTCTGGGTCCCTTCCCCGCGTCGCTCGAGCGAAGCCTGGGACCGCGCGTCGCGGGCATCATCTCCCACGTGTTCCTGAGGCCCTATCGTGTGACGTTCGACTTCGACCGCATGAAGCTGACGCTGGCCAAGCCTTCGAAGTCGTGAGCGGCTGGAAAAGGCGGACGGCCCACCCATCCCTGGGTGAGCCGCCGCAGACGAACCGGAGGTTATTTGGCCAGCCCTAGCGCGGAACCTCCAGCCCCAGCCCGGCCGCAACCAGGCGCCGATGCTGCTCGACGAGGGCCCGGGAGCCCGCGAGGTCCCGCGGGAACTCCCGACCCCGGTCGAGCAGATGCCACTCCACTTTCTGCGGGTGGAAAGCGTCGCCGAGCACGGACAGGGCATCTTCGACGTCGAAGTTCTCGCACGAGAAGATGTCGGCGTTGACGACGCGGCGGCTGGGAAACGTGTGAACGCTGATGTGGCTCTGGGCGATGAGAACGAACCCGGAGAACCCGGTCGCTCGCCTGCCCGGTGAGGCGTGACGAAACACGTAAGGCGGCATGATCCGGGTCATGCGAATGCGGTCCGGCATGCCTTCGAGGAGTTGATAGAGGCGTCCGAGGTCATCGAGCCGGGTGGCGGGGCACCCATAGGCTTGATAGAGGAGATGTGGTCCGAAACCCACCATGGGGCTGCCGTTCATTCGCTCCCTCGGTTCGGGATTCGCGACGACCTTCACCGTCAGAAGTCGGGGATTGATCGCATCAGCGACCAATCCCCCAAGGACGTGCCAGGTCCAGACAACCCGCTTACTTCTTCTTCTTCGCAGCCTTCTTCTTCGTGCCCTTCTTCTTGGCAGCCTTCTTCTTCATGGCCATTCCCGGATCACCTCCTTGCGAGTCTCTCGAAGCTCGGCGTGTCAGCTCTCGCCGGGACACTTCAGGCAGCCGCTTCCTCGCGGCCATCGGGAGCCGGCGTTCAGAGCCGGCTACGAGAAATCCCAGAGGCAGACGCCGTGCCAAGAGGTTGCAATGCGCGAGAGCCTCACCCGTAACTCATTGTCAGAACGGAGAATCTCATTCGAAGCGCAGAGCCTCGGAGGTCGCGAGGAAGCACGAATGCCGCTCCCGTCGCCGTGCTAACTGTCTAAATTGTTGGTGGTTACGGAAAAGCCACTCGGCAAGACGTTGTGGCCGCAATGTTTGGAGGGAACTGTCCACTTCCTTTGGGTATCAAGAAACTTGACGGCTGACGTCGATGATTCGCAGTCGACGAAGTTTCTCGATCAGACCCTGGCGAGAGATGCCGAGGATGCGCGCCGCGCGACTCTTGTTGCCCGCGGTGAGTCGCAGCACTTCGGCGATGTGATCGGCTTCGATCTGCGCCAGCGTCGGAAGCTCGATGGAATCGCCGTTGCTGGCCACGCTCGTCGCGGCGCGGGCGCCGAAGAACTCGCTCGGCAGGTGCTCGGATGCGAGCGTCTCGCCCTCCTCGAGCAGCACCACACGCTCGATCAGGTTTCGGAGCTCGCGCACGTTGCCAGGCCACGAATAGCCGAGCAGGCGCTCGGCCGCCTCGGGCGACACGTCCTGGAATCGCTTCTGGAACTTGCGGGCGAACTCGCGGAGGAAGTGCTGCGCGAGCACCAGCAGGTCCTCCCCGCGGTCGCGGAGCGGAGGCAGGTGGATGCTCACCACCTTGAGACGGAAGTAGAGATCGCTGCGGAACCGCCCTGCGCGGACTTCGTTCTCGACGTCCTTGTTGGTGGCGGTGACGATCCGGATGTCGACCGCGATGTCGCGCGCCCCGCCGACCCGCTTGAAGCTCCGGTTATCGATGAAGCGCAGGAGCTTGGACTGGGTGGCGAGCGGCATGTCCGCCACTTCGTCGAGGAACAAGGTCCCGCGGTCGCACAGCTCCACCAGGCCCTTCTTGGTGTCGGAGGCGTCGGTGAAGGCCCCCTTCTCGTGGCCGAACAGCTCGTTCTCCAGCAGGCTCTCGTGGAACGAGGAGCAATTGACCTCCATGAGCGGGGCCGAGGCGCGGTCGCTGCGATAATGGATGGCACGAGCGACCAGCTCCTTGCCGGTGCCGCTCTCGCCCGTGATCAGCACGGACGTCGCCTGGCTCTTGACCACCTTGTCGATCAGCTCCCGGACCTCGCGCATGGGCGCCGAGCTGCCCACGATCTCGTTGTCCGAGTACTGGCGGAAGGCTTGCCGCCGATAGAGATCGAGCTCGTTGGCCTGGCGGAAGGTCCGCGCCGCGCCCTCGACCGCGAGCACGATGTCCTCCATCTCGTAGGGCTTGCGGAGGAAGTCGCAGGCGCCGAGCTTCATGGCATCCACGGCCGACTGCACGTCACCGAAGGCGGTGAACACGATCACCTGGACCAGGGGGTCGAGCTGCCGCACCCGGCGCAGCACCGAGAGCCCGTCGGTGTCGGGCAGCCGCATGTCGAGGATCATGACGTCAGGCCTGAGGTTGGCGGCCCGCTCCAGACCCTCGGCCCCGGTGCTCGCCACCTCCACCGCGTATCCCTTCGCCCGGAGCACCTTGCTCAGCGACTTGCGGATCAGCAGCTCGTCGTCGACCACGAGGACGGAGATCTTCAACTCATTCCTCCGGCTTGCCGGACTCTTCGGCCTTGCCCGAGTCCTCGGGCTTGCCCGGCGGCTCCGCCGGGATCGGGAAGGACACGCGGAATGTCGCTCCTCCCGTCTGGTTGTTCTTGGCGGTGATCACGCCGCCGACCTCGCGGACGATCTGCACGGAGATCGGAAGGCCGAGCCCGGTCCCGGTCGAGCGGGTGGTGAAGAAGGGGTCGAAGATCTTGTCCATCGCTTCCTTCTGGATGCCGACGCCGGTATCGCTGAAGGACACGTCCACCATCGAGCGCCGGGTGCGATAACGGCGCACCCCTGTGCCGACATGCAGCTCGCCCCCCTCGGGCATGGCCTGGGTGGCGTTGAGGCAGAGGTTGAGGAACACCTGCTGGACCAGGTCGGGATCGGCATAGACCTGCGGCAAGTCGTCGGTGTAATCCTTGGCCAGGGTCACCGCCGCGTCGCGGAGCTGGAGCTCGACCATGTCCAGCGTCTTGTCGAGCACCTGGTGGAGGTCGCAGGGCTGCGGTCGCGCGGCGGGCGGCCGCGCGAACATGAGCAGCCCGGTGATGATCTGCTCGATACGGTCGAGCTCGGTGATGACGTCCTGCAGGTCCTCGCGCCGCGGGTCGGTGGGCTTGAACTTGGAGCCCACGAACTGGACCGTGGTCCGGATGCCGGTCAGCGGGTTGCGGATCTCGTGGGCCACGTAGGCCGAGAGCTCGCCGAGCGAAACCAGCCGGTCGATCTTCTTCTGGAACTCTCCGTCCTCGGTCTCCGAGATCGCCTCGGCCAGGATCACCGAGCCGATCAGCTCGCCGTCGTCCCCGCGCAGGGGCAGGGCCTCCGCCTTGAGAGTCATTTCCCGGCCTTCGGCCTCGAAGCGGAAGTCGCGGCGCTCGCGCGCCGCCCCACGCAGCCAGCGCGCGTCGGCGCCGGTGAAGATGCGGGCGGCCGGCGTCCCCACCAGGGCCTCGGGCTTGAATCCCAGCAGATCCTCGATCCAGCGGTTGGCGTAGACCACCTTGCGGTCGCGATCGAGCGCGACCACGCCTTCCTCGAGCGCGTCGAGCACGTGGGCGGGAAGGCGCGTGACGACCTCGAGCTCGGGCGTCGCCACCGGGCTCTCCGCGGGTCGTTGGAGCGTCTCGTTGCGGGTGGTCAGTGAGCCTCCTCGCGGAACCTCGAAGTCCCTCGGGTCCTTGGTAGCACAGGCGCTGCGGGCCCGCAATCATCGCGTGGCCCCGAGCGGTCGATGTGCGGTCGTTGTGCGGGCTCGCCAGGGGCTGATAGACTCCCCGGTCCCTTTCAGCCGACCCTTCCGCATCTCGGAGTCTTCGAATGCTCAAGTACCTCCGCATGGGCAGCAAGCGCACCAAGGCCATCTGGTGGGCTCTCGTGGTCGTGACCGTGTTCACCTTCGTCGGTGGCTTCATCTTCCTCTTCGGCTCCGGCCTCGACTCGGGCAGCCAGGCCCGCCAGCAGGGCGCGCTCGGCACGGTGAACGGCGAGCCGATCACCAACGTCGACTACCAGAACGCGATCGAAGAGCAGCGCCAGGGATACCGCCAGCGCTTCAACGCCGACCCCACCGAGCAGGAGATGCCCATGATCGAGGCCAACGCGTGGCGCGGCCTCGTGAACCAGCACCTGCTGACCGAGAAGGCGAAGAAGCTCGGCCTCGGCGCCACCGATCGCGAGGTGGTGCTGACGCTGCAGGCTGCTCCGCCCAACGTGCTGGTGGGGTTGCCCGAATTCCAGACCGACGGCAAGTTCGACCCCAACAAGTACGGAGCGGCGCTTCGCAATCCCAGCCTCAACTGGGCGCCCTTCGAGGAGATGGTCCGGCGCCAGCTGCCGGTGCGGAAGATCCAGGAGCGGATGATCGCCTCCATCAAGCTCTCGCAGCCGGAGCTGCAGGAGTCCTATCACCAGCGCTTCGACAAGGCGGTGCTGACCCTGGTCTCGGTCCCACCGGTCACCGAAGCGCCGGTCAAGCCGCCCACGCAGGCCGAATTGGATCGCGTCTACCAGGAGGAGATCGGCCTGTTCAACGCGCCGGAGCGCGTGCAACTCGAGATCCTCGCGATGCCGAAGCGCTACTCGGAGGATGAGATCCGGGTGGCGCGCGAGCAGGCGCAGAGCCTCGCCGACCGCGCGCGTCGCGGAGAAGACTTCGCCCAGCTCGCCAAGGATTACTCCGAGGGTCCGGCGGCCGATCAGGGCGGCGAGCTTGGCCGCAACTTCCAGGCCAACGAGTTCGGTCCCGAGCTGGGCCCCAAGCTGGCCGCGATGGCGAAGGGAGACGTCAGCGATCCGATCTCCGAGCCGGGGCGCTTCCTCGTGATCAAGTGCCTCGACCGCGTGCCCGACCCGGCCTCACCGACGCCGAGCCTCAAGCTGGCGCAGATCATGATCACGGTTCGCGCCAGCGAGCAGTCGGTCCAGGACCAGATGGACGAGCTGCGCAAGATGCGCGAGCGGGCCACGAAGCAAGGTCTCGCCAAGGTGGCCACGGAGAAGGGCACCGCCACCACCCGCACCCCGTTCTTCCCGTTCGGGGCCACGCCTCCGCAGCTCTATCAAGCTCCGGAGCTGGCGGACTGGGCGTTCAGCGCCAAGAAGGGCGAAGTGAGCTCGATCGTCGCCACGCCCGACGGTTACCTGATCGCTCAAATGGCCGAGCACCGCGAGGCGGGGCCGGCGCCCAAGGCGGACGTGGTCGAGCAGCTCAGGCAGCTGGCCGAGGCCAAGGCCCGCACCCAGGCGGCTCGCCCGCGCGCCGATCAGATCGCGCGCGCGGTCGCGGGCGGGATGTCGCTCGAAGCGGCGGCGCAGGCCGCGGGCCTCCTCGCGACGCCGGTGACCGACATGTCGAGGGCTCAGCCCGACCCGCGGATGGCGTCATCCCCCGAGGCGGTGGGCGCGGTGTTCGGAGCGCCGATCGGAAAAGTCGTCGGACCGGTGGAGACGCAGATGGGGTGGCTCTTGTTCCGCGTCGACTCGCGGGTCGAAGCCGACTCGGTCGCGTTCGAGCAGCTCAAGGGCCAGGTGACCACCGAGATCCTTCAGCGCAAGCAGAACGACTTCATGCAGTCGTGGCTGGCCGAGCTCCGGCGCGGCGCCAAGATCCGGGACCTGCGCGTCCAATAAGGCCGTCCACGCGGCCGTCGCTCAGCTGGCGGGCTTCTGTCCCTTGTCCGCGTCTGCGGGCGGCTCGTCGCGCTGGATCTCGTCCGTGATCTCGCGCTGCGCCTTGCGGAACTCGCGCATGGCCTGACCGAGCCCGCGCGCCATCTTGGGAATCTGGCTCGGCCCGAAGATCAGCAGGATGATGAGGAACAGCAACCCGATTTCCTGACCGCCCATTCCGAACACGTCGAGACCTCCTTCGGTTCACTCCACGCGCAGCCGGCTCCGGTCGTTCCCGATCACCACCGTCACTTCCGCGAGATCGGACGTCCAGGCCTGGCGAACGATCGGCGGATTCCCCAGGTAGCGGGCCACCGCCTTCGCCGGCGCCTGGTCGTCACGCCGCGCCACCACCAGGCTCGCCCCGTAGTCGGATCGGTCGGCGTTGCCGACTTCGACCACCTGGAAGCCTCCGTCGCGCAGCCGGTGCGCCACTCGCGCCCCGATGCCGCCCTCCCGCGTTCCGTTCAGCACCTGCACGCGGATGAGCCGGCCTTCGGCACCGCCGGCGCGAGTCTCCGCCTTCGGCCGGAAGGCGGCATAGCCCCAGGATAGTACCAGCGCCGACACCATGACGCCGAGCGCCCAGACGAGCATGCGCGCCGGATCAACGCGACGACGGGCGGGCACGGGTGCCGCGGCCTCCTTCGATCCTGGACAGGGCGCGCCGCAGACGAGTCCAGGTCTCTCCCAGGGACTCGGGGAGGACCCGGGTGGCGCCGATGACGGGCATGAAGTTGGTGTCTCCGTTCCAGCGCGGGACGAGATGGAAGTGAAGATGACCGGGGAACCCCGCTCCGGCGACGCGCCCGAGGTTGGCGCCGACGTTGAGCCCATGAGGCCGGTACTCGGCCAGCAGCGCCTTCTCGGCGATCGCGAGCAGATCGAAGACGTCGGCGCGCTCGGCGGCGCGCAGACCCGAGACCCGGCCGGTGTGGCGCGCCACCGCGACCATGAGATGTCCAGGGTTGTACGGATAGCGGTTGAGCATCAGCAGCGCGTCGGCGCGGCGCGCCAGCACGAGGTCGCGGCGATCCGCCTTGCCCTTCATGACCCGGCAGAAGAGACACCCGGGAACGTTCCGCGAAGAGCGGATGAAGCGCATGCGCCAGGGCGCCCACAATTGGTCCATCAGGCTTCCTCGTGGAGCGAAGCGGTGCGCTGGATCTCGGCGTGGATCTTCTCGGCCTCCTCGAGCTGGTCGACGGTATTGATCCCGAGCAGCTCGCGATAGTCAGGGCCGACCACCGCTCGCGCTCTTCGCCCCGCGGCGATCAGCAGCCGCACCGTATCGGTGAGGTAGTACTCGCCCTGGGCGTTGTGCGCGGTGAGCCGGCTCAGCACCTGCGCGAGCGCGGCATAGTCGAAGGCGTACACCGCCGAGTTGATCTCATCGATGCGCTTCTGGTCGGGCGTCGCGTCGCGCTCCTCGATGATGCCCACCACGTCTCCCCGGGCGTCCCGGATCACCCTTCCGTAGCCCTTCGGATCGGGCACGTGCGTGGTGAGGACGGTGACCGCGGCCTGGTCCTCACGATGACGCTCGAGCAGGTCGTGGAGCGTGGCCGCCCGCAGCAGCGGCGTGTCGCCGCAGACCACGAGCAAGGTGCCCTGGAAATCCTGGAGCATGGGGCCGGCCATCAGCACGGCGTGGCCGGTGCCGCGCTGCTCGGCCTGCAGCACCCACTCGACGCCGGCGCCCTCGAAAGCCTCGCGCACGCGTTCCGCCTGATGGCCGATCACGACCAGCGTCCGCCCCACGCCGAGCTGCTCGAGCGCGGCCAGCACGTGGGCCAGGAGCGGAGCCCCCGACATCTCGTGCAGCACCTTGGCGCGATCGCTGTTCATGCGCGTGCCCTGCCCGGCGGCGAGGACGAGCGCGGTGCAGTCCTCGTGGTGATAGCGAGTCATCGAGGGCTCCATTCGAGGTTGTCGATCAGACGGGCGCCGCCGACTCGCGCCGCCACCGCGACCAGGATCCGCCCCGCCACCCGGCGCACCGGCCGCAGGGTGCGCGCGTCGACCACCGCCACGTAGTCCTCGCGCACGGCGGGGTAGCGCCGCCACACGCGGCGGATCTCGCTGCGCAGACGAGCCGCCGAGCGCACGCCCTGACGCAGCAGCTCGCGCGCCGCCCGCAGGCCGCGCACGAGCGCCACCGCCTGGGCGCGCTCCGCGGGCGAGAGATAGGCGTTGCGCGACGAGAGCGCAAGGCCGTCGCGCTCGCGCACGGTCGGCCCGCGGCGCACGCGCACGGGAAAGTCGAGATCGCCGGTCATCTGTTCGAGGATCCGCGCCTGCTGGGCGTCCTTCTGGCCGAGCCACAGCACGTCGGGCTGGACCACGTTCAGCAGCTTGGCCACCACCGTGGCCACGCCTTCGAAGTGGCCGGGGCGTGACGCCCCCTCGAGCACGCCCGACAGCTCCTCCACCCGCACCCGGGTGCGGTGCCCCGCGGGATAGAGACGGGAGACTTCGGGACGCCAGAGCAGATCGACTCCGGCCTGCTGCAGCAGCCGCCGGTCCGCGTGCGCCGGGCGCGGGTAACGCCGGTAGTCCTCGGCCGGACCGAACTGCAGCGGATTGACGAAGATGCTGACCACCACCCGGTCCGAGGTCGATCGGGCGCGGCTCACCAGGCTCAGATGACCGCGATGGATCGCGCCCATCGTCGGCACGAACGCCACCCGCTGGCCTCTGCGCCTCCACAGAGAGACGGCGCGACGGACCGCGAAGGGGGCGCCGCTGACGATCACGCCGCCTCCCGGCGACCGCGTTCCATCAATAGGATTCCTCGTCGGACGGGAATCGGCGGGCCTTGACGTCGGCGACGTAGCGCTCGAACGCCTCGCGCATCGTCCCGGCGAGGTTCGCGTAGCGGCGCACGAACTTCGGCTCGTGGCCGAGGAAGAGCCCGAGCAGATCGTGGGTCACGAGCACCTGGCCGTCGCACGCGACCCCCGCGCCGATCCCGATGGTCGGAATGGTGAGCGCGCGTGTCACTTGCGCACCGAGCCGCGCGGGAATCCCTTCGAGCACCAGCGCGAAGCATCCGGCCTTTTCCAGCAGCTGGGCCTCGCGGATCAGCCGTTCCTGATCGGCCTCGCCGCGCGCCTGCACCTTGTATCCGCCCATCGCCAGCACGGATTGCGGCGTGAGCCCGAGATGACCCATCACCGGGATGCCGATCTCGACCAGGCGGGTGACGGCCGCGATCACTCGCTCGCCACCCTCGACCTTCACGGCATCGGCGCCGCTCTCCTGGATGAAGCGCCCGCCGTTGGCGACCGCCTGCTCCACGCTCACCTGGTACGACATGAAGGGCATGTCGGCGACCACGAGAGCCTTCGGCTTCGCACGCGTGACCGCCGAGACGTGATGGAGCATGTCCTCCATGGTCACCGGGAGCGTGCTCTCGTAGCCCAGCACCACGGTGCCGAGACTGTCTCCCACCAGCAGCACGTCGACCCCCGCCTCGTCGGCGATCCTCGCGGTCGGGAAGTCATAGGCGGTGAGGACGGTGATGGGGTCCCCTCGCCGCTTCATCTCGGCGAGCTTCGGGGCCGTGACCTTGGCGCGGCTCGACGGAGAGCCCGCGGACTTCGACCCTCCCGGGCGTTCGCTCGTCTTCTCGCTCATCGGATGCCTTCCCTCCGGCTCATGGGATCTCCTCCCGCTCGATCGGGCGATAATAAACCGTGCCGTGCCGGTGCGTGAGGATACGGCGCTCGAGGTCGTCGAAGTCCTCGCTGTGGTTCACGAAGTCGATCGCGTCGGTGTTGACCACGAGCAGCGGTGAATCGTTGTAGTGGAAGAAGAAGTGGTTGTAGGCCTCGTTCAGGCCGTGCAGGTAGTCGCGGTCGAGGTCGCGCTCGTAGGGGCGCCCACGGCGCGAGATGCGGTCCATGAGAGTGTCGGTCGCGGCCTGCAGATACACCGTGACGTCCGGCTTCATGACGTCGACCTCGAGCCACGACACCATCTTCTCGTAGAGCACGAGCTCCCGCTCCGAGAGGTTCAGGTTGGCGAAGATCCGGTCTTTCGCGAACACGTAGTCGGCGACCATGCGCTCGTTGAAGAGGTCCATCTGGCGAAGCGAGCGCTGCTGCTGGTAGCGGCTGAACAGGAAGTGCATCTGGGTCTGGAACGCGAACTGCTGGCGGTCGTGATAGAAGTCCTTGAGAAAGGGATTCTCCTCGACTTCCTCGAGGATCAGCTTGGCCTGCATGCGCTCCGCGAGCAAGCGCGCGAGACTGGTCTTCCCGACTCCGATGACGCCCTCGACCGCGACGTACCGGTTCTCAGACACGTAGGACGCCTAGGTCCAGAGGCGAGAGTTCTTCTTCACGAGGGGGCGGGCGTCGAGCTGCGAGAGATGGTGGAGGAGCGCCTGGCCGGTGGCCGGATCGATCAGCGAAGGGTCGAGCTCCAGCAATGGAACCAGCACGAACGCGCGGCGACCGAGCTCGGGATGAGGCACGCGCAAGTCGGGCTCGTCGACCACGAGGTCGCCGTAGAGCAGCAGATCGAGATCGATGGTGCGGGGCCCCCAGCGCTTGGCGCGCACCCGGCCGAGCCGGCGCTCGATGAGCTGGAGATTCCACAGGAGCTGCCGCGCGGTCAGGTCGGTGTCCAGCTGCGCGACCGCGTTGAGGAAGTTGGGCTGCTCCACCTCGCCGACCGGTTCGGTGTCGTACAGGGACGAGACCCTGACGACGCGCGTGCCCGACAGCCGCGCCAGGTCATCCAGCGCGAGGCGGATCAGGGTTTCGCGCTCCCCGAGATTGGAACCGAGTCCGACAAAGGCCTTCATGGTGTTCGCTCCCGCGTCACTTCGATGACGGCCCGGCCTCCGGTGGTCCAACCCAGGTTCTGCTTGGCGATGCGCACCCGGACGCGCCGCACCGAGAAGCGGTCGAGAATGGTGTCGGCCGTCCGCTTGGCCAGCGCCTCGAGGAGGTGGAAGCTCTCGCCCTCGACGACCTCGCGAACCGCGCGGTAGAGATCGTCGTAGTCCACGGCGTCGGCGAGGCGGTCGCTGGTTTCGGCGCGTTCATCGGTCGGTTCGAGCTCGAGGTCCACTTCCAGACGCTGTCCTGCTTCTTTCTCGTAGGGGCGCGCGCCGTGGTGCCCGAAGACCGAGAGGCCTTCGAGCCGGATGATCGCCATGTCCCCCCCGGGCCGATATCAAACCGGCGGACGGCCGCCGGCCGACCGCCTTGCGCGACACGTGCAACGCGAAGACGTCTGTGACGTCCAAATGCTGCGGGAGTCTAGGCACCGGCCTCGCAAAGGGTCAAGCGAGCGAGGCCGCGATCCGCCGCCGGCGACTTGACGTGAAGCGCTTGTTCAGGGTCGCGACGTGGTGCCGAGCGCTCCGGGTCCGAGCTCGCGCAGCAGCGCGGGCAATCGCGTGCGCGCGATGCGATACTCCGTCGAATCGAGCCCGCCCGCGAGCGTGGCGCGATACGCTTCGAGCGCTTCGAACCGCGCACCCATCGCGTCGTACGCGCGCGCCAGCCAGAAGACGTCCTGGCTCCTGCGGCCGATGCCGCAGGCCACCGAGAGCTCGAGCGCCGCGGAGCGCGCGCTCCCCCATTTCAAGAGTGACTTCCCCAGCGCCAGGTGCGCCGAAGCCGATGTGGGATCTCGCACCACGTCTTCAATGATCCGGGTGACCTCGCGCTGCGCGCCGGCGCGGTCGACGCCGCTGAAGCCCACCAGCAATCGCATCGCGAGCGTGTCGGCCGCCGGCGCAAGACCCGAGCGGCGCGCCGCTTCCCACCGGGTGCGGGCCTCCTCGGTTCTCTGCGCGGACGCCAGCGCCGCCACGGTCGGATAGATGAGCTCGCGGTCGTCCGGCCGCTCGGCGAGCGCGGCTTCGAAGCAGGCCGCGGCCGGCGCGTGGCGCGCGAAGACCAGCAATCCTTCACCGACCCGCGCTCGCACCTGCGCATCGGCGGTCTCGAAGCGCATCCCCTGTCCCGAGGCGTCGCGGCGCAGTACGCCGAAGGGCCGCCCCGCGTCCTCGGGGGTGAGCTCGGCGATGAAGCGCACGGAGACATCCGGATCGTGACATACCGCACGAGCGCCGACGTCGAGGGCGAGTCGCACCGCCGAGTCGGGCGGCACACCGGCCGCGAACGTGCGCGGCACCGAGCGCAGCTGCGGACACCACGGACGCAGCGCATCCAGCAACGGCTGGAGTGACGCGGCGCTCGCCCTCACCGCCGACGCGCTGGTGAACTTCGGCGCGCCGCGATCGATGGCGAGCGCCGCGTTCGCGCAGAGACTCAGGACGGCCGCGAGCGCCGCGACGATGCGGGCCGGCCATGGCTCTTTGCGTGTCATGCCGGCGACGGCGAGCGCCAGACCCAGCGCCGGCACCGCGAAGCGCGCCGCGCGCGGCGTCTCGGGCGACAACGCGAGAGGCACGAGCGGCAGCAACATGGCGGCGAGACCGACCTGCAGCAGGGGGCTCTTCGATGGAGCCGCGGAGCGGCGTCCCAGCGTCGCGATGCCCGCGGCCAGCATGACCGCCACGAGCAGCCATGGGGCGTCGCGGGTCAATGCCGAGAAGCCTTCGCCCGTTCCCACCGGCAGCCAGGAGCGGAGCAGCCACGGCAGCGCGCGCGCCCCCGCGGGGTCCGCCTTCACGACCGAAGGCGCGATGCGCGCCACGAGCACCGCGGCGGCGAAGCCGAGCACGAGTGCGGGCGCGAGCCGGCGGAGTCGCGGGCCAAGACCATCCGCCGGACGCTCGGCGCGGTCCGCCACCAGCAGGACCAGCGGCAGCAGGGCGTTCTCGATTCCGGCCAGCGGCGCGGCCGCGCAGGCCAGTGCGGCGAGCACGAAACGGCCGCGCGCGAACGCGGAGATCGCGGCGGCGCAGGTCAGCGCGGCGATCAGATCGCGAGCGCCCGACAACTGAGCCAGCGCTCCGCCGAGCGGCGGGAACGCCGTCCACAGCACACCCGCGATGAGACCCGCGCCCGCTCCGCCCCAGCGCTCGCCGGCGCGAAACAGGAGCCAGGCGGTGGCGACCGCCAGGCCCAGATGCAGCAGGTGGAAGGCGAAGGCGTCGAGCGGCACGACCCGCGACCACCACCACCACCACAGTTCGCGGGACAGCGGCGCATAGCTTCCGGCATAGGCGCCGCCACGGAGCAGCGCATCGACGTTCGTGCGCAGCGCGGTCGAGATCGCCGCCAGGTCGCCCTCGACGAAGCCCGTGCCCAGCGAGCGAAGGTGGAGCAGCGCGGCGAGCGCGACCCACGCGGCGAGCGCCAGACGCTCGGGAATGCCGAATGCCGCGGGCGTGCTTGCGCGCCTGGAGGCGTGAGGTTTCCGCTCGGTCACACCGGCACGCCGAACTCGCGCAGCGCCTGGTTGAGGGAGGTCTTCAGATCGGTCGAAGGTTTGCGCTCTCCGATCACCAGCGCGCACGGCGTGCCATACGTCCCGGAAGGGAACGTCTTGGGCGCGGTGCCGGGAATGACGACGGCTCGCGGCGGCACCCGTCCGCGCGTGATCTTCGCTTCGGCGCCCGTGACGTCGATGATCGGCGTGGAGGACGTGAGCACCACGCCGGCGCCGATCACCGCGCCGGCCTCGATGCGGACGCCCTCGACCAGCACGACGCGCGAGCCGATGAAGCAATCGTCCTCGACGATCACCGGCTGGCTCTGCGGCGGCTCGAGCACCCCGCCCACGCCGACACCCCCCGACAGGTGCACGCGGCGACCGACCTGCGCGCACGATCCCACCGTCGCCCAGGTGTCGATCAGCGTGCTTTCGCCGACGCGCGCGCCGACGTTGACGTAACCCGGCATCAGGATCACGCCCGGCTCGAGGAAGCTGCCGTAGCGCGCCACCCCCGGCGGCACCACGCGCACGCCCGCGGCCGCGAGATTGCGCTTGAGCGGGATCTTGTCGTGGAACTCGATCGGCCCGGCTTCGAAGGTCTCTGCGGACCGCAAGCGGAAGAAGAGCAGGATCGCCTGCTGGATCCAGCCATGCGTCACCCAGTCATCGCCGCGCTTCTCGGCCACGCGCAGCCGGCCGCCGTCCAGCTCCGCGAGCGTGCCTTCCACCGCGCCGCGCACCTCGGGCTCGTCCAGCGGACGCGCGCCGGTGTACGCCTGGCCGATGACGGCGGACCAGCGCTCGACCACGGAGGTCATCGTGCGGGGGCGGCGGCCACCGAGCTCATCCGCTCGACCGCTTGCCGGCATTGATCGAGCGTCGGCACCAGCGCCCAGCGGACGTAGCCGGCTCCCGCGGCATCGAGGAACGACCCCGGCAGCGCGATCACGCCCACTCGCATGAGGCGCTCGACGAACGCCACATCGTCGCCGCCCGGCGCGCGGGTCCACAGGAAGAACGAGGCCTCGCTGGCTTCGATCGTCCAGCCGAAGCGCTCGAACGCGGCGCGCACCACGTCGCGCTTGGCGGCGTAGCGGGCGCGCAGGAGGTCGGCGTGCGCGTCGTCGTTCCACGCCGCGACCGCCGCCTTCTGGATGAACTCGGGCGTGGACGCGCCGAGGTTGGGACGCAGGCGGCGCAGCGCCTCGATCAGCCGCGGATCGCCGGCCATGAAGCCGGAACGATAGCCGGTCATCGCCGAGCGCTTGCTGAGCGTGTGGAAAGCGATCACGTGCTCGAGCCCGAACTCGAGGGCTGAGTGCGGCGGATCGCCGAAGTACACCTCGGAATACGCCTCGTCCGAGGCGACCCAGAAGCCGAAGCGCCGCGCCACGCCCAGCACCTTTTGAAATCCCTCGGCGTCGAGCGTCGCCCCGGTCGGGTTGTGCGGCAGGTTGAGCCACAGGAGCGCGGTGCGTGCCCACACCTCGTCCGGCACCTGGCCGGGGTCGAAGCGCCAGCCGAGAGCACTCGTGAGGGGCGCCCGCACCACCTCGGCGCCGGCCAGCACGGCGCCGGCTTCGTAGACCGGATACGCCGGCGATGGGATCACCACCGCGCGCCGCGCGGCGTCGCGATCCACCACCGCGAAGGCGAGCGAGAACACCGCCTCCTTGCTGCCGTTCACCGGCAGCACGTGACGCTCGGGATCGAGCGTCACGCCGAAGCGGCGTTTGCACCAGCGCGCGCACGCCGCGCGCAGCTCGGCGGTGCCCGCCACCGGCGGGTAGCTCGACACCACCGGCACCGCCTCGATCATCGCTTCGCGGATGAAGGCCGGGGTCTCCTCGCGCGGATCGCCAATTCCGAAGTGGATCGCCTGAACCCCGGCCGGCACGAGCTGGCGCGCGCGCTGATCGAGCGCGACGAACGCGTAGGCGCCGCCCCGCTCGAGCCAGGGATGGAGCGGCGGGAGACTCACGCCGGCTCCATGAAGGTGGCGAGCGTGCGGAAGGCCGGCTCGAGATTTCCCAGCGGGCAATATTCGCCCTGCTGATGCGCCTGCTCCGGGATGCCGGGTCCGTAATTGAAGGCGGGAATGCCGGCGGCGCTGAATTGCGCCACGTCGGTCCATCCCTGCTTGCCCGCGACCTCGAGACCGAAGCGCTGCACGAATTCGCGAACGTCCGGCGCCTCGAGCGCGACGCGTCCGGGCGGCGCCCGGTCCACCACCTGCAGCTCGAAGTCGTCCGGCACCAGGCTGCGCAGCCGGGCTTCCGCCTGCTCGAGATCGCGGTCCGGCGGGAACCGGTAATTGAGGTTGGCGACCAGCTCGTCGGGGATCACGTTCTTCGCCACGCCGGCGCTCAGCGTGGTGACCTGGAGCGTCTCTCGATACTCCACCCCGTGGAGCGAGGTCGGCGTCACCGGAAAGCGCGTCACTTCGGCCAGCCACGGCGCGGCGCGTCCGACCGCGTTGACGCCGAGCCAGGGCCTGGCGCTGTGCGCGCGCTTGCCCCGCACCGTGACCTCGACGTTCATCGAGCCCACGCAGCCCATCTCGGCTTTGAGCGAGGTGGGCTCGAGAAGCACCGCGAGCCGCGCCTCCTTGAGCCACTCCATCTCACGAATCAGACGCGTGAGCCCGTTGTTCTCGAGCGGGCCTTCCTCGGCGTCGTAGAACACGCAAGCCAGATCGAAACGCAGTGGGTCGGGATCGAGCCGCTCGGCGAGCGCCAGCATCACCGCGTCGCCGGCCTTCATGTCGCTGCTGCCGAGCCCCACGAGACGATCGCCGTCGCGAGACGCCGGCACGCCGTCGCCCGGCACGGTGTCGAGGTGGCCGGCCAGCACCAGCAGCGGCCGGCCGCGGCGCGGGCCGCGCCACACCACGGCGTTGCCCGAGCGCAGCACCTCGCCGTGCGCACGGGCGTCCAGACGCTCGTGGACCCATTGGGCGATCCGCGCCTCCTGGCCGGTGAGGCTCGGAATGTTGACCAGAGTCTCGAGCAGGTCCGCGAGATCGTCGGCGAGCATTCGGGTGGGTTCCAGGGCGCGCGACTCTAGCACCGGTTCGCGACGTTGCGCCACACGACGAGCGGTCGTTAGCATGCCGTCATGAAACCTGGCCCGGCCGCGACCACGGCGCTCCACCTCCGCGGCAAGGATGTTCTGCCGCTCCTCCAGCGCATCTCGACCAACGCGCTCGTCGACCTGCCTTCGGGCAGCGCGCGGCCGACCTTGTTCTGCGACTTCCGCGGCCGGCTGCTCCACCGCGTGCTGGTCTATCTGACCCGGCATCGGACCGTGTGGCTGCTTCGAGACGACGCGCCCGGGGCGGAGCTGGCATCCTTCCTCGATCGCCACGTGTTCCGCGAGGACGTCACGATCGAAGACCGGTCGAGCGAGCTGCCGGTGGCGCTCGACCTGGCGGTGACCGAGACCCGGGAAGAGAACGGCATCCCGCGCCGCGTGGCGTGCGGCGACGATCGGCTCGAAATCGGCGGGACGCCGCGTGTCGATGCCCGCGCGCGCATCCTCGCCGGCCGGCCGGCTCACGGCCACGAGATCGTCGACGCCTACAACCCGTTCGAGGTGGGACTCGGTGACGAAGTGCACCTCGACAAGGGCTGCTACACCGGTCAGGAAGCGCTGCAACGCCTCATCACCTACCACAGCGTGCGGCGTGGATTGGCCCGGGTCGAGGGACGAGGCGCCCCTCCGCCGACTCCGGCCGCGCTCGAGTGGGACGGCGAGCGGGCGGGTGCTCTCACCAGCGCCGCAGCCGACGGCACGGACCGCTGGATCGGTCTGGCGGTGATCCGTACCGAGCGACTCGAGTCGGGAGCGATTCCGACACTTTCGGGGATTCCACTCCTGGCCGCACCCACGGCCCTCGAAACCCCGCGACCGCTCGGCCGGCCCTAGCCCCCGGCCGGAACGGCGTCGAGCCGGTTGACGGTTTTTTCCTCGTCGGCCGGCGGTTTTCTGCCGCGTTCCGTGCGGCGCGTCGCGTCCGGCGGGACGGTCCTCGGCGAGGGCGACGCGCCGATCGCCTTGGGCTCCATGGTCTTCGGCTGGAAACGGCCGTGAGCCTTCACGTCAGAGCACCCTCCGGCGGCTGTCAGGCAGACCCGACACTTCTTTCGCGCGCGACCCTTCCGATCGACGACGCCCAACTGGACCGAACGCCGCAAGTCCTTCGCCTCCAACGACCAAGCCGGAGCACCTCCTGCCGCGGATTGCTTCTTGCGAATACAGGACAGCGGCAAAGGGCCTGGCGATGGCACGACGGGCCCCCGCACGCGAAATCGAGCCGGGCTACTCTCGCGTCCTCGACACGACTCTTGGGCTATCCCTATCCCGATCGTTCGAGAAGCGACGCTTGGTTCCCCAACCCGGCTCCAGTCAGGCGGCCCCTCGCGCAAGCGGGGGGTCGTCGTTTGTGCGAAGCGTTCGATCGCCAGCCGGGCGCCCTCGCGCGAGGGACCCCGCGCGCCACTCACTCCTCCGGCGGCTCCTCCCCTTCTTCTTCCGGGGCCTCGACCACGATCGCATCCGTGGTGAGCACGAGGCCGCCGATGCTGGCGGCGTTCTGCAGCGCGCTGCGCGCCACCTTCGCCGCGTCGAGCACGCCGGCGGCGATCAAGTCACCGTAGCCGCCCGATAGCGCGTCGTAGCCGAACGGCCCTTCGCCGCGCCGGATGTTGGCGAGGGCGAGGGCTCCGTCCTCTCCCGCGTTGTCCGCGATCTGCCGCGCAGGCTCCTCGAGCGCGCGGCGCACGATGCCGCGCCCGTGGCCTTCGTCGCCAGCGCCACCTTGGGCCTCGATCGCGCGCTGGGCACGGAGCAGCGCCACGCCCCCGCCGACCACGACGCCTTCCTCGATCGCGGCCCGTGTGGCGGCCAGCGCGTCCTCGAGACGCGAGCGGCGCTCGCGCATCTCGATCTCGGTCGCGCCGCCGACGTAGACCACCGCGATCCCGCCCTGCAGCTTCGAGAGCCGGGCGCGGAGCTGGCTCTTCTCGTGATCGGAATCGCAGCGCGAGAGCTCGCGCTCGAGCTGCCGCAGGCGCTCGCGGATCTCCGTCTGGCGGCCACCGCCTTCGACCAGCGTGGTGCTCTCGCGATCGACGACCACCCGCTTCACCCTGCCGAAGTCCTCGGACTCGACCCGCTCGAGCGTGGTCCCGCGCTCGGCGCTCACGATCCGCGCGCCGGTGAGGACGGCCAGGTCCTCCATCAGCGCCCGGCGCTCGTCGCCGATCGCCGGCGCCTTGACCGCCACCGACGCCAGCGTGCCGCGCAGCCGGTTCACCACCATCATGGCGAGCGCTTCGCCTTCGACGTCATCCGCCACCACCAGCAGCGGCCGGCGGGTCCGCGCGGCAGTCTCGAGGACGTGGAGGAGCTGCTGCGAGGACGAGAGCTTGACGTCGGTGAGCAGCACCAGCGCGTTCTCGAGCGTCACCGACATGGCTTCCGGATCGGTGACGAAGTAAGGCGACAGATAGCCGCGATCGAAGCGCAGCCCTTCCACCACCTCGAGCTTGGTCTCGAAGCCGTGGCCATCCTCGATCGAGACCATTCCCTGGCGGCCGACCCGCTCGAGCGCCTCGGCGATCAGCTCCCCCATCGCGCGGTCGTGGTTGGCGGCCACGCTCGCCACACGCACGATGTCGGCCCGGCCCTCGATCGGCGTCGAGAGCCGCCGCAGCTCGTCGACCACGATGCCCACCGCGTGATCGATCCCGCGCTTGATCGCCATCGGGTGCGCGCCCGACGACACCGCGCGCAAGCCTTCGCCGACGATGCGGTGCGCGAGCACGGTGGCGGTGGTGGTGCCGTCCCCCGCCGTCTCGCCGGTCTTGGTGGCGACTTCGCGCAGCAGCAGCACGCCCATGTTCTCGAACGGATTCTCGAGCTCGATCTCCCGGGCGATCGTGAGCCCGTCGTTGGTGATGGTGGGCGGACCGTCCCGGCGATGGATGACCACGTTGCGTCCGCGCGGACCGAGCGTGACGCGGACCGCGCCGGCCAGCTGATCCACGCCACGCCACAAGGCGGCGCGCGCGGCGTCGTCGAACTCGATGCGCTTCCCCATGAGGTGTCGGTCCCTTTCGAGGTGCCGCGCTCAGCGCCGCGGCCGATGGCGCGCGAGGCGCAAGGCGTCGGCGCGAATCTCCGCGTCGGCCCCGGGCAGCGACGCGGCCCGCTCGTACCACAGCGCGGCGCCCGTCGAGTCCCCGAGGGTCTCGCGGCAGACGGCGGCATTGTATGCGAACTCGACGCTGGACGAATCGACCGCCGCCAGCTTCTCGTACTCCGTGGCCGCGGCGGCCCAGTCTCCGCCCTTGGCGAGCGCGCCGGCGAGCGTCTCGTGGTCGGTGACCCAGCGCGGGTTCTCGCGCCGCGCCGCCGCGACATCCTCGGCGCCGGCCACGACCGGCACCCAGCCCTCGACGTCGAAGCGGAAGAAGCGATCCTCTCCCGCCGGCTCCGATGGAAGGCGCGGGCGAAACGCCGGGTAGTAACCGCCGCGCAGCGTCGAATCGCCGTACCACACCCGCAGCGCAGGTGCGTCGCCGGCCAGGAACCCGACGTTGCTCGGCACCCGCACGAAGTAGAAGCGTGAGTGCGGCGGCGGATCGGGTGCGATGCGCCGGAGGTCGGCGCGCATGAAGGTGATGAAGGAGCCCGCCCGCCGCTGGTACCACTCGCTGCCCCAGTCACGCGAGGGCGTATCGGCGCGCGCGCTGCGCAGCACGACCATCAGCGTCACCAGCGCGAGTGCGAATCCCGGCCGTCTCGCCAGCAGCACTCCGAGCGCCAGCCAGGCGCCGAGCGCGCCGAGCAGCGCGTAATACGAGTGCCAGCCGAGCGTGGGCAGCAGCAACGGCGCCCAACCCGCCAGCGCCCAGACGCCGGCGAACGCCAGCACCGATCCGGCCGGCCGTGGAGGCGGCGAGGCGCGGCGCGCGCCCCACATCAGAAGGGCACCCAGCGCGAGCGCGCCGGGCAGCGCGCGCGCGAGCACCCACGACCACGGGCGCTCGGGGCGCGGCAGCGCGTCGAGGTTGAAGGGCACGGCGAGCGTGCGGCCGGCGATCATGTAGAGCGGTGGATGAAGTCCCGGCTCGAGAGGATCGGCGATCGGCTTCCACAGTCGGCCGCCCAGCACCGGATGGAACAGCGCCCAGGCGGCGACGATCACCGCCATCGGCCAGATCCACCGCAGCGCCTCGGACAGCGCTCGCCGGTCGATGAAGCGCCGGTGAGCGAGCGCGAGCGCGGGCAGCACGGCGGCGGCTTCCTTGCTGAGCAGCGCCAGCGCCAGCGCCGCGCAGGCGATGCCGCGCGCGCCGGCACTCACCGCGAGCAGGAACGCGATGGTGAACGCCAGCATCCACAGGTCCTGGACCCCGGCGATCCACACCATCGGAACGCCCCACGCCGAGAGCGTCGCCAGGCCGGCCACCGCGACCGTCGCCGCCCTCGTCCCGGCCAGCCGGCGGAACAGGACGAAGGCGCCGCCGAGCACGGCGAGCGCCAGCGCCCAGCTCACCAGATGGAAAGGTAGCTCGCGGGTCCCGAAGAGGTGCTGCAGGGTCCAGTAGTGGAGCTCACGCGACCAGGGCCGGTACCAGTGAAAGGCCAGCGCTTCCGGCTTCCACAGCGAGACGAACGACGCGGAGCGCGTCTTGTCGAGGAAGATGTAGTCGTCGTTGATGAAGGGAACCGACCAGGCGCCGGCGTACTGGCTGACGAAGAAGACCGCGAGCCCGATCAGCACCGCGGCCAGCGGCAGGCTTCGCGCGCCGCGCCCTCCCGCGGCGGCGCGCGGGGCGCTCTTCAGGGCTTCCACTCCGCGAGGAAGAGATTGGTCTCGCCGCGCCCCTTGGCCCCCCGGTTCGACGAGAACACCAGCCACCGGCCATCGGGGCTGAACATCGGAAAACCATCGAACGTCGCGTCGCGGGTGACGGCCTTGGGCTCCCCGCCCGCCACCGGCACGAGGTAGAGGTCGAAGTTCCGTCCCCGCGGGTTCTCCCAATTGGAGGAGTAGATGAGCGACTTGCCGTCCGGCGTGAAGTACGGCGCGAACGAGGCGCCGGGCTTGTCGGTCACCTTCCGCTTGCCCGATCCGTCGGCCTTCATCACCCACAGATCCAGATGCGACGGCCGGATCAAGTGCTTCGCCAGCAGCTTCTGGTAATCGGCGCGTGACGAGTCGCTCGCGGGGTACTCGGCTCGCCAGCAGATCCACTCGCCGTCCCGGGAGAAGAAGGCGCCGCCGTCGTAGCCCGCCTGGCTGGTGAGCCGCGTCACGTCGGAGCCGTCGGACTTCATCTTGTAGAGGTCGAGGTCACCGTCGCGGACCGAGGTGAACACGATCCACTTGCCATCGGTCGACACCGTGGCTTCCGCGTCGTATCCGGGCGTGCGCGTGAGCCGATCGAGGTCGGTGCCGTCGGGCTTGGCGGTGAAGATGTCGTACGAGGGGTAGAGCGCCCACACGTAGCCTTGCGAGAAGTCCGGCAACGGCGGGCACGTGTCCGCGCCCAGGTGCGTGGACGAGAACAGCACGCGGCGGTCGGCGTCATAGAAGTACCCGCAGGTCGTGCGCCCCTTGCCGTTGCTGACCCGCCGCACCGCGCCGGTGCCGAGCTCCATCACGAACTGCTGGTCGCACGGGTAGCCGTCACGAGTCGACTGGAAGATCAGCTTGGTGCCGTCGGCCGACCAGTAGGCCTCGGCATTCTCACCGCCGAAGGTGAGCTGCCACAGGCGTGCGATGTGGGTCTCCCCTTTGCGGATCAGAGTGTCGGCCGCCACGGCGGTCGGAGGCACGGGACGGGCGGGGGGCTGGCCCATCGCGAGCGGCGCGATCGCGAGTGCGATGAGCGCCGGAGCGGCGAGGCGCGCGGCCTTCATGGGCGCCTCCCGAGCAACGCGACCACGTCCACGTCGGCGCCGCCGCGATGCACGGTGATCCGCACTTCCTGACCGGGCTTTCGCGAGCGCAGCGCGAAGGTGTAGTCGTAGATGTTGTCGATGCGCACGCCGTCGAACTTCACGATCACGTCGCCTCCCCGCAGGCCGGCCTTCTCCGCCGGGCTGCCGTTGCGAACTCCCGAGAGCAGCACGCCGCCCTCGGTCTTGAGGTAGTCGGGGATCGTCCCCAGATAGGCGCCGTAGCCGCCTCCGCCGGCGATGCGGCCCATCGAGCTGTCCGCCTGGGCACGCACGTAGGTCGGTTTCGGGCGCGCGTCCAGCGAGTCGATGAGCGCCGCCGCGAAGCGCGCGACCTTCGACAGCCCTTCGTAATTGACCTTGTCCCAGGTGTCGCTCGGCCGGTGGTAGTCGGCATGAGCGCCGGTGAAGAGCATCAGCACGGGCACCTTCCTCTTGTAGAAAGACGAATGGTCGCTCGGCCCGAAGCCGTCGCTCGAGGTCTTGAGGTCGAACTTCTCGGTGGCCTGGTTCACGCGCGGCACGAAATCAGCGAACTCGGTCGCGGTGCCGGTGCCCATGACCATCAGCCGGTTGTCGCGCAGCCGCCCCACCATGTCCATGTTGAGCATCGCTTCGATGCTCTCGAGCGGGCGCGTCGGCTGGTCCACGAAGTGGCCCGAGCCGACGAGCCCCATCTCTTCGCCGGTGTAGGCGCAGAACACCAGGTTGTGGAGCGGCCGCCTCCCCGCCTTGGCATGCCGTCCCGCGCGCGACGCGACCTCCATCATCGCGGCCACGCCCGAGGCGTTGTCATCGGCGCCGACGTGCGGCACGCGCTCGTTGGGCGCCAGCGACGATTCGCCACCGTAGCCGAGGTGATCGTAGTGGGCGCCCACGACGAGCGTGCGCGTGGTGTCGCGGCCCGGGATCCATCCGACGACGTTCCTGATGACCGCCTTGGTGCGCTTCAGCGTCACGGTGACGATCGCGGATTCCGGAAGCGCGATGCTATGCGGCCGTCCGCGCGAGTCGATCGCTTCCTGCAGCGAGGCCAGCGTCGCGCCCGGAGGCAGCAAGGCTTGCGCGGCCTTCTCCGAGAGCTGCGCCGCCAGGAGCCCGCTCGTCATATAGCCGGCGCCGTCGGCGCGCGGCTTCCGCAGCGGCTCGCCGGCGTGGTGGCGGGGACCGTTCACCACCAGCATGCCGAGCGCGCCGTGCTCGCGCGCGTTGATCGCCTTGGTGCGCAGCTCGGCATGGGGCGTGTTGACGCTGCCGTCGAACCGGCTGGTCGAGTCCATCTCACCAGGCTCCTGCGTGAGCACGAGCACCAGCTTGTCGCGCACGTCGAGGCCGGCGTAATCGTCGTAGTCGAACGCCGGCGCAGTGATGCCGTAGCCCGCGAACACCACCGGCGCTTTCAGCGTGCCATTGGTCGAGAAGCCGATCGGCTGGAAGTCCTCCCCGACCGCGAACCTCCGGCCGCGCACTTCGAGTCCTCCCGGGACGCCGACCTCGACTCCGGTCGTGACCTCGATCGGCTGGAAGAAGGCGCCGTCTTCTCCCCCGGGCTCGAGGCCGAAGCCGCGCATGCGACCGGCGAGGTACTCCGCCGCCTGTTCCTGCCCTTTGGTCCCTGGCCCGCGCCCTTCCCACGCGGGATCGGCCATACGACGAACGTCCTCGCGCAGAAGGCCTTGGAGGTCTTTCCTCCACTTCTGATCGAGGTCGGTCCTGGAGGTGGCGGCGCCGAGGAGGGCCGCTGCCCACAACAATCCGACGGCCGTCATCCACCACCGTGCGCGAGGTCGCTTCATCGATTCTCCTCCCAGATCGAGGCCATGCCTTTGAGCGTCAGCGTCTCGTCGACGCGGTTGATGGTCTCGCATTCGGCGGCCACCACGTGAGCAAGGCCACCGGTCGCAATCACATGAGGGGTTCCCTTCATCTCGAGCGCGAGCCTACGGACGAGCGCGTCCACCTGGCCCGCGGCGCCCCAGATCACCCCGGCCTGCAGCGCCTCTTCGGTCGACCGGCCCACGGCGTGCGATGGGCGCCGCAGCTCCACCCGGGCGATGCGCGCCGCCCGGCGGTACAGCTCCTCCGCCGAGGTCAGCACTCCGGGAGCGATGATGCCGCCGAGGAACGCGCCCTGCGGGGAGACGCAATCGAAGGTGGTGGCGGTGCCGAGATCGACGACGATCGCCGGCGTTCCGTAGAGATCGCGCGCCGCGATCGCGTTGGCGAGCCGGTCGGGGCCGACCGCGGTGCGATCGTGGTAGCGGATCGGCATGCTCTTCACCGTCGACACGCCCACCTCGACCGGAGGAGCGCCGGCCACGCGCTCGAGTGCTCTGACCCACGCCAGCGTGAGCGCCGGCGCCACCGAGCACACCACCGATCCGGCGAGCGAGCCGGCCGCCGTCTGCGCCGAGGCCAGCAGCGACTCGACGCGCAGGCGCGCCTCGTCGGACGTGGTCCGCCCCGAGCTGAGCCGCCAGTGCTGCCGGGCATCGAGGCCTTCCATCAGCGCCAGCTTGGTCTCGCTGGTGCCGATGTCGACCGCGAGGATCCGGCTCGATCCCTTGATCCGGCGAGGCCGTCGCGAGCTCGTGGCTGGCTTGCGCTTCTTCTCAGGCACCGTGAACCTCCTCGATCGACGCATCGGTGCGCGCGCGGCGTCGCGCCACCAGCCACGAAAGCCCGACGCTCACGAAATAGAGCACCGTCATCGGCAGCCCCATCACGATCTGCGCCGTCACCACGTCGCCGGGCGTGATGATGGCCGTGAGCAGGAAGGCGCCGACGATGGCGAAGCGCCACTGCTGGAGCAGCACGCGCGGCGTGACCAGCCCGAGCGCGGTGAGCGTCATGGTCACGAGCGGCAGCTGGCACAACAGGCCGCACGCGAACCCCAGGTTGTAGAAGAAGCCGAGCAGGTCGCTCAAGCGGATCTGCGCCACCATGCTGGGCGTCATGAATCCCGACAGCACGTCGAGCACGAGCGGCACGACGTAGGCGAAGGCCGCCCACATGCCGAGGGCGAACAGGAGCATCGAGAGCAGCGCCATCGGAAGGATCATGGAGCGCTCGCGCTTGAGCAGCCCGGGAACGATGAACTGCCACACCCGGTAGAACACGTAAGGCGAGACTAGCAGCAGGCCCAGCATCAGCGACAGCTTGAAGCGCTCGTTGAAGGCTTCGAGCGGCGCCAGCACGATGGTGTGGCCGACGCTCCTCTTGATGAGCGTCTCCATGACCATGGGCGCGAACATCCATCCCGCGATCGCGCCCGCCAGGCAGGCGACCACGACGTGCATCAGCACCCGCCGGAACTCGTCGAGATGCTCGAGGAACGGCATCTCTCCGGTCTGGCGCGGGTCCGGGCGTCCGCTCACGGCGCGTCTCCCCACGACACCTCGAGATCGCCCGCGAACACCGTCGTGCGCTCCCCGGTCGCGGTCTCGACGATCAGCCCCCCGGACGGATCCAGGTCGCGCGCCACGCCCTCGAGCACGCCGGCGCCGGTGCGCACCGTGACCGGCCGTCCCCAGAAGCCCGCCTGCTTTCGCCACGCCTCGAGCACCTCGTCGTGATCGCCTTCCTGGTGCTCGTCCCACAGCGGCTCGAGCGCGTTGAGGAACGCGGCCGCCACGCCTTCACGCGGCACGCGACGGCCTTCGATCGCGAGCGAGGTGGCCTGGTCCCGGAGCTCGGGCGGGAAATCTTCTTTGCTCTGAGCCACGTTGACCCCCACGCCCATGACCACGATGTCCGTGCCTTCGGCGTTGCGGCGGCTCTCGGCGAGGATCCCCGAGAGCTTGCGACCGCCGGCCAGCAAGTCGTTCGGCCACTTGAGGCGCGCCTGGAAGCCGAGCGCGTCCAGCCCGCGGGCGAGCGCCAGCCCCGCCACCAGGGGCGCCGTGGTCAAAGCACCCCGGTCGCAACCCGGATGGAGCAGCACCGAGAGCGCCAGCCCCTTCGCGGGTGCGGTGTGCCACGATCGTCCCGCGCGGCCGCGGCCGCGCGTCTGCGCATCGGCGATCACGCAGGCGCCTTCGTCGGCGCCTTGCTGGGCCAGGTCCCACAGCAGGTCGTTGGTGGAGTCCACCTCGGCGCGCGTGAAGAGCACGTGCCCGAGCCGATGGGTCCTCAGCGAGCGCTGGAAGAGCGCGCGGTCGAAGGTGCCTTCAGCCAACGTCCTCGATCTCCAGGCTGAGGTTCACGGCCGGCGCGGAATGCGTGAGCGCGCCGACCGAGAGGTAGTCGACGCCGGTCTCCGCGTAGCGTCGCACGTTGTCGAGCGAAAGACCGCCCGAGACCTCGACCTCCGGCCAGCGGCGCGCCTCCTTGCGCATGCGGCGCGACTCGGGAGGATGCTTGGCGAACCACTGGTCGACTTCCTCGACCGCGCGCCGCACCTCTTCCACCGGTCGGTTGTCGACCAGGATTCGATCGACCTCCGGACGGAGCGCTTCGTGGAGCTGCGCCAGGGACTCGACCTCGACCTCGAGCGGCACGTCCTGGCGGGTGCGCTGGATGCGCTCGATCGCCGCCGTCACGCCGCCCGCGGCGCGAATGTGGTTGTCCTTCACCAGGTACATGTCCCACAGCGCGAAGCGATGGTTCTCGCCGCCGCCGAGCTTCACCGCGTACTTTTCGAGATAACGCAGCCCGGGAGTGGTCTTGCGGGTGTCGAGGATGGTGGCGCCCGTGCCATGGACGGCCTGGACGAAACGGCGGGTCTGCGTGGCCACGCTGGTGAGCCGCTGCAGGAAGTTGAGCGCCGTGCGCTCGCCGGTGAGGATGCCGCCCGCCGATCCGAACACGCGCGCCACGGCCACCCCCGCCTCCACGCCGTCGCCGTCGGCGGCGAGCGGCTCGAAGGTCAGGTGCGCGTCGACCTCGCGGAAGGTCAGGCGCGCCACCTCGAGCCCCGCCACCACGCAGGGCTCCTTCATCACGATCACCGCGCGGGCGCCGATGCCGGCCGGCAGCGTGTTGAGCGTGGTGATGTCCCCGCTTCCCACGTCTTCGGACAGCGCCCACTTCACCAGCGGAAGAGCGACGGCTTCGAGCATGGGATCAGCGACGGCCCTTGGATCGGTGGGTGCTCCGGCGTCCGCTGCGCGCCATCTCCCCGCCCGCGCCGTGCCGCGGCGCCGAGCGGGCCGGCGCCGTCACGCCGCCCACGCCCGCCTTCTCGGCCTCGGCGAGCGCCGCCTGCACGTCCTCGATCCGGTCGCGCAGGCTCGCGGCGCGCTCGAAGTCCAGCACCCTGGCCGCGGCCAGCATCTCGGTCTCGAGCTGCGCGATCAGCTTCTGCGGATCGTCGTGGTCGAGCGTCGACAGCAGCGTGCGGACCTCGTCCTGCTCCCCCTGGCCGATGGCATCCGCCACCGAGGTGGACTGGAGGATCTCTTCCACGCTCTTCACGATCGTGCGCGGCGTGATGCCGTGCTCCTGGTTGTAGGCGAGCTGCTTTTCGCGGCGGCGATTGGTCTCGTCCATCGCCCGCCGCATGGAAGCGGTGATCTGGTCGGCGTAGAGGATGACCCGGCCCCCGACGTTGCGAGCCGCCCGCCCCGCGGTCTGGATGAGCGATCGCTCGGAGCGCAGGAAGCCTTCCTTGTCGGCGTCGAGGATGGCCACCAGCGAGACTTCCGGGAGGTCCAGTCCTTCACGAAGGAGGTTGATGCCGACCAGTACGTCGAACACACCGCGCCGCAGGTCGCGGAGGATTTCCACCCGCTCGAGCGTGTCGATGTCCGAGTGCAGGTATCGCACTTTGACGCCCAGTTCCTGGTAGTACGTCGTCAGATCCTCAGCCATTCGCTTGGTCAGCGTCGTAACCAGGACGCGCTCCCTGCGCTCCGCCCGCTGCCGGATCTCCTGCAACAAGTCGTCCACCTGACCACGCACGGGTCGTACCTCGATCGGCGGATCCATCAACCCGGTCGGCCGAATCACCTGCTCGACCACCACCCCTCCCGCCTTCGACAACTCGTACGGGCCGGGCGTCGCCGAGACGAACACCACTTGCTTCGCCCGCTGTTCCCATTCGTCGAAGTTGAGCGGACGATTGTCGAGCGCTGATGGCAGCCGGAAGCCGTAGGCGACGAGGACCTCCTTGCGCGAGCGATCGCCGAAGTACATCCCGCGGATCTGCGGCACAGTCTGGTGACTCTCATCCACGATGACGAGCGCGTCGTCGGGAAGGTAGTCCATGAGCGTCGGCGGCGCCGCGCCGGGCGGACGGCCGGTCAGATGCCGTGCGTAGTTCTCGATACCGTGGCAGTAGCCGATCTCGCGAATCATCTCGAGGTCGAACATCGTCCGCTGGTGCAGACGTTGTGCTTCGAGCAGCTTTCCTTCTGACTCGAGCTCGCTTCGTCGCTGCACGAGCTCTGCCTTGATCGACTCGACGGCCAGCTTCGTGCGGTCTCGCGAGGTCACGAAGTGCGACTTCGGGTAGACCGCCACCTTGTCGAGACGGCGGATGACCTTTCCGGTCAGCGGGTCGAACCACGCCAGCTCGTCCACCTCGTCGCCGAACAAGCCGATGCGCAGCGCGTGCTCTTCGTACGACGGCACCACTTCGACGATGTCGCCGCGGACGCGGAAGGTGCCGCGGCCGAACTCCATGTCGTTGCGCTCGTACTGGATCTCCACCAGCTTCCGCAGGATCTGCTCGCGATCGATCCGCTGACCCACTTCGAGCGGCAGCAGCAGCCCGTAGTACGCCTCCGGCGATCCCAGACCGTAGATGCACGACACGCTCGCGACGATGATGACGTCGCGCCGCTCGAAGAGCGAGCGCGTCGCGGACAGCCGCATGCGATCGATCTCGTCGTTGATCGTCGCTTCCTTCTCGATGTACGAGTCGGTCGACGGCACGTAGGCTTCCGGCTGGTAGTAGTCGTAATAGCTGACGAAGTACTCGACGGCATTCTCGGGAAAGAAGCGCTTGAACTCCTGATAGAGCTGCGCGGCCAGCGTCTTGTTGTGCGCCATGACCAGCGTGGGCCGGTTCACGCGCGCGAGCACCTGCGCCATCGTGTAGGTCTTGCCGGACCCGGTGACGCCGAGGAGCACCTGACGGAGGTCGCCGCGATTCAGTCCGTCGACGAGCTCCGGCACCGCGTGGACCTGGTCGCCGCGGATCTCGAATTCGCTGACCAGTTTGAATTGATCGTAGACGGAGGGCATGGCCAAACGACGATTGTACCGGCTTTAGGCTTTAGGCTTTGGGCTTTCGGCTCACCCAGAGCCTCTAGAGCCTAGAGCCTAGAGCCCAAAATCCAGAACCCAAAGTCCAAGCCTACTTGCGATAGGGCGCGAAGTAGCCCTTGCGCGACTGCACGCGCAGATCCCTGGCATCCGGCCGACGGACCTTGATCTCGACTTTACGCCAGCTGCCGTCGGTCGCGGTGTTGGTGGAGACGTAGCCGACGCTGTACTGCGCGCGAATCTGCATGAGGATCTTGTCGTAAGCCTCCTCGATCTGCTTCATCTGGTACGGAAAGAAGGCCTCGCCGCCGCTCTCGGTCGCCAGCTGCGTCAGACGGAGCCGCTGTTCGGCGCGCACGCTGCTCGGCTGGTTCTCGAGGAAGCCGATCGAGTAGACCGTGACGTCGGAGGCACGGATCAGCGTCAGCACGTCGCCGAATCTAATCGTGCTGCGGGTGTCTCCGCCGTCGGTGAAGAGCACCAGGATCTTGCGGCCTTGGACCTCCGCGGCGCTGTCCAGATAGACCCCGAGCGCGTCGTACATCGCGGTGAAGCCGCTTGGCTTGCGCGAGCGGATGCGCTCCACCAGGCGCGGGAAGTCCAGCTGGCCGTACTTGGCGACGCGCACTTCGGTATCGAAATCGACAAGGGTGATGTCCTTGGCGTCCGAGAGCGTGTTGAGGAACTTGACGGCGGCCGACCGCGACAGCTTGATGTCCGCGTCCATGCTGCCACTGGTGTCGAAGAGCAGACCGATATGCAGCTCCGGCCCGCTGTCTTCATCGCCGCGTGCGAAGTAGTCGATCGTCTGCTTCTTGCCGTCCTCGAAGATCTCGAGGTCGTCACGCGTGAGGTCGGTCAGGAAGTTGGCGCGCTTGTCGGAAACCGTGACGCCCAGGCTGACGATCTCGGTCCCGGTTTTGAACGTCGGTTGCCCGCCTTGACCGAGGGCGGCGCGCGAGTCTAAAGGTTGGGCGGTCAGCGCGGTTGCGCACATGACGAGGGCAAATCCCGCCAGAACCCGCAGAACCCGCGCCTCAGGCCCCCTGAACCCCATGGAAGACCCATCATAAACCCGCCCCAGCCGCCGAGAGGCGTATAATGGGGGTTTGGAGCGTATGTCTAGGGTGTCTCCTTGGACAGGCGCGAACACTCC